>JAHDEE010000079.1 GCA_020629005.1 Chitinophagales bacterium | reverse complement strand
AATTGGCCGGTGATGGAGTATAATTCCATTGTATTTGATTTGTTGGGGTCCCATAAAGGAGCACTTGGTTGGCTTTTCTCTGCAAGAGACCCTAATACCGAGCAGTTAGTACTGATCGCAGTGCATGGATCTTGCACATTGACTGGGCAGAGGTCCGAACTGCTCTTGACTTCCACTCTGTAATTTATGACTCTTGTCATGTCACCTACATTGCTCCTGTTCTTGCGATATACGATTAGCGTTAGGCTATCAAAATTCTCGATACAAGCACCGTAAAGGTTCAGGACTGGCGAACTGCCAGGCGTCAAAGAGGCCCTGTCGATTTCGAAATGCTGACCTATACGCTTTTCGTTTCCTGCTTTTTTATCAGCTCTACAGTTTCTCTCTTTGACCAGCATCACTGCAAGGTCATCGCTCGTAAGATTCATGGTAGGGTCTTCAGGAGTTTCGGTCCAAGTAGTGGAGTAGGTCTGCTCGATTGGTGTTACCGTGATATCGATAGTTTGTCCATTGTAATTGGATGTGCTTAGTGCGTGGTAATTAGCTCCGAATCTGGCTAGCTGGCAGGCACGTGTTGGGGTGCTGGCGTCGCACTTGCATTCTAGGGTTTCTCCAACTTTGATCGAATCACCAACTATTGCTGCTTTTCTTTGGCCTAGACTTGTTTCCAGTTGTGCCTGGATTTGCTCACCAGTGTCGAAAGTATATTTCTGATGAGCTGAACAGGAAGTTAAGTAGTCATACTCCTTCTTATTGTTGGTATCTCCGTCGATATGTGTGTTTCTTCTTAGTAGTGTCTTTGCTACCAGGTAGTTTTCGAATTGGTGTTCAATGCTTGTTCCTTTGGACTGCAATACGGTTTCCAATGCCACTAGATTGGAATCAGAAGTATTGGCCACCTGTTCGAAGAATTCTTTAATTATTGCTGGACCATGCTGATCGGCAAGATAGATCCAGAAATATATGGCGCCATAGGGTTTTGATTCCCGACTATCAAATAAGGAATTATGCGTGGAGCCAAAGGCTTCCAGCAAGTTACTGTAAGTATTATAGTTGCCGAGTTTGTGGTGCAAAGACCATTCGGCTGTACCTTCTGTAAACATCAATGGCGGATCAAACAGCGCTCTGTCATAGGCGAATTGGATGGTATGGAAGAACTCGTGAGTGGCGGTGTTGTAATATTGCTGAAGGTTGGGCAGTGTTGTGTTTAGTTTGATGAAAGCATTGTAGCCGTTCGAGGGATAGCTTAGTGTGCTGCCGTTGTAAGTCATCATATCCCAGGGTGCTGGCAGGCTGGGGTGATCTTCTGAAATTAAACAGCAGTATTGGGTTATTCCGTTCGGAGGGATTGCAGTTGGATTCCAAGGGTCAAAGAGATTAACAAAAAATACATCGAGTTCTTCGTGTACTACCGTGCCAATTTCTCGTAGCCTGTCAGGTCCTGGTGGGATAAAGCCAGGCTCTTCGCAGTAAAAGAAGTCTCTGGCTTCTTCAAGGTTTAGCAGGACCTTGTCCACAAAGTCAGTGTCGCCTGTGGTGCCAGAAATCTGAGGTAATTGGTCTACATTGCCTGTGTTGCTTGGCATGTAGTGGGCAGTGAAATTTCCTCCTGGTATATCGGCTAAGTTGCAGCCATTTGGAGTAGGGATTGGTACACTGACGTTTACAATCTGCTGCATGGCCGAGGTATTGAAGACGTCTCTACTGCAAGTGCAGGGTGGAGGTTGTAGTTGGTCTATCGAAGCCGAAAGTTCGTTCTGGGATTCAGAATTTGTATCTGTATCCGTTTCTTGTTCTGATTCACTGTAAAACCCCAGTCTTTGGGCGGAGCTGTCGACTGACAAACAGGAAATTAGTAGAAGCACTGAGATTAGCCTTATTGCCAGGCCATAATCACCTCTGAAGGGCTTGATGAGATAGAAACATTGAGTCATGGTTGTAATTTTTTATCATTAAATTTTTCGTTCAGCAAGAATCCTCAAACACGCTTGCATACTGATTGGCTAAGTATTCGCTTCAAAACTAGCGTGGCAGTCCTTGAATGAGAATTACATTTTGTGAGGAAAGTACCCTTCGGATAGTGAGAAAGGAGGCGGCGAACATGGCCTAACTAAATTGTTTGATGAACATTGAGCTGCGAATTGTAGGGAGCAAGACCTTGACCTTTGGGGTAAATTTCCTAGCTTTGGTTTAGAATTAGATTAATAATTCTGCTGCTCACCCAGGCAGGCAACGACCCTTGAATATGTACACCTCGCCTCATGCCTGGTTTGTGGTGCTTTTATTGTTTTGCACCATTCCTTTGTCCGCTTCTATAAATACGCTCTTCTTTACCGAGAATCTGAATCAATGGGAAAAACCTGTTCGCTTTGCTGCTGACGTGCAGGGTGGTCGTCTCTTCCTGGAGAATGATCGATTTACTTACCTGATAAAGGAACCAATACCGCACAAGCATGGCAGCTGTCATCAGCATGAGGAGCATTGCGAAGCACCGCATGCGGAGGGTGATGAAGGCCGCTTTGTGCCCAGGGCTCATGCTTATCAAATGGTTTTTGAGGGGGCAAGTAAGTCCTGCCGGCCTGTTGGCACTGGAAAGTTGTCTCGATACAACAATTACTTTCTTGGAAATGATCCTGCACGTTGGGCCAGTGAAGTACCCTGCTTTTCTTCCGTGCTCTATGAGGAGATTTATGACTGTGTGGATGTGCAAGTATACAGCAAGGATCAACTGCTGAAGTATGATCTGTATTTGAATAAGGGTGCAGATCCAGAAAAGATCAGGCTGCGCTATCCTGGAGCTGAAGAGCTACACTTGAGTGGGGGGCGCCTGCTGGTGGAGACCAGCTTGGGTACCGTGATTGAATCCAGGCCTTACGCTTATCAATTGATCGACGGTAGACAGTGTGAGGTTGATTGTGATTATCGCCTGCGTGATGGATTGGTCAGTTTTTCATTGGGAGCTTACGATCCAGAGTATGAATTGGTCATTGATCCCACCATAATCTTTGCTACTTACAGTGGTTCTGCAGCAGACAATTGGGGAAGTACGGCTACTTATGATGACGAAGGCTTCGGTTACGTGGGTGGGGTGGTATTTAACACCGGATATCCGGTAACAACCGGGGCTATCCAGAACTACTTTGCCGGAGGATACACTGATAGTGGTATCACCAAGTTTACGCCTGATGGGTCATCGGTGGTGTATGCAACTTACATTGGCGGATCAGATGCCGAGTTTCCGCATAGCCTTGTCACAGATGATCAGGGAAATCTGGTTGTATTTGGTACTAGTGGCTCCAACAATTACCCAGTATCAGCAAATGCCTATTCTTCCAGTCATTCTGGCGGATCAAGTGTGGATATCAATGGGGTCTACTTTTCAAAATCTGATATAGTTATCAGCAAGTTCTCTTCCTCTGGTAATCAATTATTGGGATCCACCTATCTGGGCGGCAGTGAAAACGATGGCATCAACTATTACAGTTGGCAAATGGTGCAAAATTATGGGGATGAAGCCAGAGGAGAAGTAATCATAGACGGATCCAACATCGTTGTGGTGTCCTGTACACAATCTTCCAATTTTCCTACAACGGCAGCTGCGGTACAAACAAGCTACTCAGGAAACCAGGATGGAATCGCTGCAAGTTTCAATACTGATTTGTCTGCACTGAATTGGAGCACCTTCGTGGGCTCGGCTAATGCCGATGCAGCCTACTCGATTAAGCTTAATTCCAGCAATGGCTATTACTACCTTGCAGGTGGCAGTATGGGCGATATGGGAATTACTGGGGGAGCAATCACAGCTCCGATGAGTCTGGGTTCGAATCCTGATGGTTTTCTATTGAAACTGTCCAGTGACGGAAGTCAGTTTACTGGCACTTACCTAGGTACAAGTGATTACGATCAGGCATTCTTCGTGGAGATTGACGAAGATGGAAGAGTATATGCTTATGGTCAATCCAAGGGGAATTATCCGGTACAGGGAGAGGTCTGGTCACAGGCTGGTCAAAAGATGTTTGTGCACTGTTTTGCTTCTGACCTCCTTATGACGGAATTTTCAACGACCTTTGGAGTTAATGGGCAAGTCAGCATTTCGCCAACTGCATTTCTGGTAGATAAATGCGGACGTGTTTACATGGCGGGTTGGGGTGGATACTTGAACAACTATTTTAATTCTGGTCCTGCCGGGATGTTTGTCACCCCAGATGCCTATTTGAGCACTAGCGACAACGGAAACTTCTACTTCTTGATATTATCTCGCGATGCGGAAGAGGTGCTGTACGCGACCTTTTTTGGCGGCAGTACCACCTCTGAGCATGTAGACGGTGGTACAAGCAGATTTGATAGCAATGGTGTGATCTACCAGGCAATTTGTGCTTGCGGCACAAGTACACCAACAACTTCGGGAGTGCCGTATCCATCTTCTGGTAGTTTTGGGTGCAATGCCTATCTGGTAAAGCTAGACATGGAGCAGAGCATTCCAAAAGCTATCGCAGCAGCCTCGCCTGCACAATCTGGTTGTGCCGATCCTGTATTTACCGTTCAATTTGAGAATACCAGTGTGGGAGCAGAAACCTACGTTTGGGACTTTGGAAACGGATTTGTCTTTGAAGGAGAAGATCCACCTCCGGTAATTTACTCCGAAGCAGGTACCTACGATGTGCAAATGATCGCCACCAGTGCCCAGCCCTGTGTGGCATACGATACCTTGGACGTGCAAATATTTGTTGGAGTTCCTGAGGCACTGACTGCAACGATTTCTTACCAAAGTCCGGCTGAATGTACCTCCTTGGAGTATACTTTTGCCACTGTATTGGAAGCGGAAAACGATCCTGCTCTGGATTATAGCTACTATTGGGATTTTGGTGATGGTTATACTTCTGCTGAAGCCAATCCCACGCATAGCTTTCCATCGGGAGGAAGTTATACTGTGAGCCTTACCGTTACTTCCTTGATCGACAACTATTGCGATTCAATGTCTTCGGATCAGATCACTTTGGATTTGACTCAGGGACTCAATGTGAGCGCTGCATTTGTCGATCCGGGTTCAGGATGTGTCCCGTATCAATTGAATAGTTCCGCAACGATGGGGAACAACAGTTATACCTGGACACTTGATGGTCAGGTAATCAGCAATGAAGCGGCTCTGAACTACGAACTAATGACTGCGGGTGATTTTCTTCTGGAGTTGATTGTGAGTAATCCTGCTTCATGCAATTTGGCAGATACTGCTTCGCTTACTGTATCAGCATATGCTGTACCTGAAGTCGTGGATGTGCCTGTTGAGCTCTGTGAGGGGGGCAGCTATCAGTTGCCAAACACTCAAGTGGTGAGTGAGGCTGGCGATTATCAGGTATCCTATCTGAATGCCAATAATTGTGACAGTTTGGTAAACTATGTACTTAGCATCAATCAAAACTTTGAACAGAATGTATCAGTCGAAATTTGTGAAGGAAGCAACTACGCGCTACCCGATGGGGGAGTGGTCGTAGATGCGGGAACTTATACCACAATTCTCCAGGCAACAAACAATTGCGACAGCGTGATATATACCACGATTTCTTACACGCTGCTTAGTGAGAGTTACCAGACTGTTTCGATATGTGAAGGTCAAAGCTTCACCTTGCCAGATGGCGGGGTAGTCACTGATGCAGGTACTTACAGCTCTACTCTCCAAAGCGCAGACGGTTGCGACAGCCTCGTTTATACAACTATTGACTTTACAGAGGTTGTGCAAGGCAGCGAGCTTGTTTCGATTTGTGAAGGAAGTTCCTATCAATTGCCAAGCGGGGAGGTCGTATCTCAGGCAGGGAATTATGTTAGCAGCTTGTTCAGCAACGAGGGCTGTGATAGTATTGTGAATACCAGCCTCACTTTCTTGCCGATTTCCAATTATGAAGAGGACCTGGAAATCTGTCCTGATAGTGCTGCAATTTTGGCGGACGGCAGTACTATTTCAGAAGCTGGGGAGTACAATTTCACCTTTACTGGAGTTAATGGTTGTGATAGTCTTGTGAAACAGAACATTGTCCTGTTGTCAGAATATCAAAGCACTTTCGAAGATAGCTTCTGCCAAGAAGAAAACTATGTCTTGCCTACTGGAGTAGAAGTTGATTCTCCTGGACAATATGAAGTAAGCTTTACAGCTGAAAACGGCTGTGACAGTCTGGTATTGTACGAGCTGTCACTCTTACCGGTGTTTGTTGAGGAGTTTCGGGAGACTGTATGTGATGGTGCTGTGTACACCTTGGCTGATGGTTCTGAAGTTGCAGAAACAGATATCTACGAAGTGATGCTTATCAGCGAATTAGGCTGCGATAGTTTGATCGTTTACGATCTGTTGTTTGAGCCTATTAGCAATCTAACGCTGGAAGTTCAAGTTTGTGAGGGGGACAACTATCAGTTGCCTGACGGAAGTTTGACGAGTGAATCGGGCATGTATGAGTTCACTCTGCTGTCCGAGCTAGGCTGTGACAGCCTGATAAATGTGAACATCGAAATGCTGGATGTGCTACAAACAGAACAGGAGTTGCAACTCTGTGAGGGACAGGATTTGCAGCTTCCGGATGGTAGTTTCACATCAGAAGCAGGGCAATTTGAGTATAACTACCAGAGTGGAAACGGATGCGACAGTATCAGCACCGTGATTGTAGAAATAATTGAATCATACGAAGGTTCAGAAAGTTTTACGCTCTGTCCGGGAAGCAGCTTGATGCTGCCGAATGGAGAGCAGGTCATAGAGGAAGGGTCTTACATGGATTTGCTGTTTGGGGTGTCCGGCTGCGACAGCCTGATGACCTATGAAGTAGTATTGCTGGCCACTTTTGAGCAGACAGTCGAGGCATCGATTTGTGAAGATCAGGAATATTTGTTGCCAGATGGAAGTACTGTTTCGCTGGCAGGTATTTACGAATCGGTATTTGAGGCTAGTAACGGCTGTGATAGTTTGATACTTACCAACCTAAGCACAATCCCAACTTATGATCTTGAGTTCCCAGTGCAGCTTTGCGAAGGGCAAAGCTATTCCCTGGCTGATGGTAGTTTGGTGGAACAGCCCGGCCAATATGAACAAAACCTAGAGAGCATCTTTGCTTGCGATAGTGTGGTAACAGTGGTATTAACTATAGTGGAAGATGTGCTTGTGGATGAAAGTTACAGTATTTGTGAGGGGGATAGCTTCAATCTTATTGATGGTTCTACGGTCTCCGAAGAGGGTTCGTATGTCACCAACCTGCCAGGTGCTGAAGGATGTGACAGCATAGTGACGCAATACATCTCTGTCTTACCTTTGACCTTGGACACTCAAGTTGTGGAGATATGTGATGGTGAGCAGGTGCTCTTACCAGATGGCTCTTCCGTACAAAACGGTGGTCTCTATGAAACCATTTTACAATCTGTTGAGGCTTGTGATAGCATTATCGTAACTGATCTTCGGGTTCAGTCTACCTATTACAGTCTTCAGGAAGAGCGTCTTTGCATCGGCGATTCGTTTGAGCTTCCAAACGGTGAGATACTACAAACAGATACGAGCCTACAGTTGCTTTTCAGCACGGCGGAATTTTGTGACAGCGTAGTAGCGTTCAATCTCAGTTTCTCCGGTAACTATGTTGAACTATTGGAGGAACTTGCTTGTGTAGGCGAAGTGATCACGATGCCTGACGGATCCTTTGTGGATAGTCCCGGGCAATACGATTTTCACTTTGAGACTGTGGCAGGTTGCGATAGCAGCCTTTTGGTGATGGCTGCTTTTGAGAACTGTGATCAATTCATCATTATGCCAAATGCTTTTTCACCGAACGCAGATGGAATGAATGATCTATTGACCGTTATGACCAACTTCGAAGTCGAGAATTTCTACCTATCAATTTTCGATCGCTGGGGTAAGCAGCTTTTTGAGAGCAGACAAATCGAGCAGGGCTGGGACGGTAGCTATAAGGGAGAGACTTGTGAGCTTGGCGTCTATGTGTTCTACTACACTTTGAGCTACAATGATAATGGCATTCTTAAAGAATTTGAGGGCAAAGGAAATGTAACTTTGCTGAGATAGGTTACCGTTTAACTTAAGGCAAAAAAAGAACAGGCCTATACCACTCGATTATGGTGGAATAGGCCTGTCGGCTTATGAACTCGTGCTCAATTGCGCCATCAATGGCAGCTTAGTGTTGAACCACGAATTTACTTGTTGTCTTCGGCATATTGTTTTCTTTCAATAAGCAGACATAAATCCCATTTTGCAAATGGTTATAAGTGTAAGACAAGAGTGAAAGTTCTTGTTCATTATTGATTGCCCGCGCGTCTACCAACTGACCTGTAATGGAGTATACTTCGATGTCATAGCTCTTGTTTGGATCCCATTGCAATTCTGCAATGCTACCGGACTTCTCATCAGGGCCGTCAAGGATTGGACAGGCATTTGCAATTGCATCGCAAGGGTGCCAAACGTTTATCGGGCATGGAGCAGTACCTGTTGTCACATCGATATCGTAATTAAGCACCCAATCGGTTTTGGAGGCTTCGGTATTGTTCTTTCTGTGTACCACCAAAGTGAACTTGCTGTAGTTTTCGACGCAAGCTCCTGTCAAATTTACGGAGGCAAAGTTTCCTGTTGTTAATTTTGCACGATCAATGTGGATTAGTTTGCCTTCATCGCAATCACCTTCTTTGATCAGCATTACATTGAGATCATCTTCCGTTAGACTGGAGATGGAAAGTTCGTGCATATCTGAACAGAAATCAGGTGTATTGAAAAGTAATTTGGGCGTGACGGTAATATTGATGGTTCCACTTGTGTTTGGAATGTTCAGTCGGTGATAATTGGCTCCATATCGGCTAAGATCACAGGAGTATTCTGTGGGACTACCATTGAGATTGCAAGAGCAATCAAAAGTGGAGTTCATTTGTACAGGAGTACTGAAACTATCACCAAAAACGAGCACCTGCGGCTGTCCAAAAGTGTTGTTCAACTCATCGCTCAAGGCTGCTCCGCTTATGAAAGTGTATTTCTTGTACGGATGGCAATTACGCATGTATTGATAGTTGCCCATATTGTCTGGATTTCCAAATACCGGGGCATTGTTGGTTAGTAGGTATTTTGCAACAAGGAAGTTTTCGTAGGCACGCTCGAAAGTAATGTTTCTGCTTGCCAGTACTTGCTCTAGTGCAGTCATATTGTCATTGCCCGCAGCCACCAACTCAAACATTTCTCTGATCACACTATCTCCATATTGATCAGTTAGGTATACCCAAAAGTATACTGCAGAATACGGGTATGTTCCCGAGTTGCGGAAAAAGGATTTGTGAGGATTTAAGAAACTATTGAGCAATAGATCGAAATCGTAGTTTTGACCAAAGCGATGATGAACGGACCATTCAGCAGTACCTTCCGAAAACATCAGAGGATTCTCCAATATCTCCTTGCTGTATCCATATTGGATCATATGGAAGTACTCGTGTGTGCCTGTGTCATAATATTGGTCCAATGATGACAAGGTATTGTCCAATTTGATGTAAGTGCTGCGTGCATCCGTGGTATTAGGATAAGAGAGCGGGTTCCCATTGACCAGCATTGCGTTCCAGGGAGCTGGTACGCCCGAAGGATACTCGTCGTTTAGGGGGCAGCAAGGGATGGTAACACCATTGGTGCCGGTGGTCAAATCAGTAAAGTAGACGTCGTATTCTGGAGATCCGAAGGTAGTCGTTGTTTCCTGGGTATCTGGAGCCGGAGGAATGAAGTAGGGCTGTGAACAGACAAAGAAGTTTCTTGCTTCTTCCAGGTCGCAAAGGACGTTGTCGATAAAGGCTTGATCACTGGAACCCATGGGAACGGGATTGAGCTTGTTGGGGTCACTTGAGCTACTAGCTATGTAGTGTGCTGTAAAGTTTCCACCGCTTAGGTCCGGAATATCACATCCGTTGAATGTCGTGCAGCTAATACTAGCTTGGTCGATGATTTCGGCCGTAGGGTTACTCCAGAATACGTTTCTCGTGCAACCATTGCTGGAACTCCAGCTTAATCCTTGATTAATTGTCAGTGTGTTGCTTGGTTCGCTGCTTTCTACAAGGCTTTGTTCCAAATCGCTTTGAAGCAAAGGGGCGGTGCGTCGCTGCGCTGAGGTCTCACTAGCAAGGAATACCAGCAAAGCAAATAAAATTAAATTTCTCATCATTAGATTCAAATTTATGGTAATAAAAATTATGGGTTAACGGGCGCAATATACAAAATTATTCTTGTGAGTGGCGTTAATCGTTGCCGGCATGTAACAAACTACGCATGGCTCTTGCCGACGACTTGATTGCATTGTAAAACTCTCGTTTTCTTCATCAATGGTTCATTTACAATAAACCTTGCTGCATGAAAGTCCGTTAAGGGCATTGGGAATCGTCAATACTATAGACTTTAAGCGCGGTGCATTTTTGCGAATTATTAGGTGCAGCCGAGATATCCCAACTATTACAGCTACCTTTGCAGCTCCTTATCCAGATAACAATATGACCTTTACCGATCTTGGACTTGTTCCGCCTATCCTCAAAGCGCTTGACACTGAAGGATATACACATCCTACGCCTATACAAGCGCAATCGATTCCTATATTACTTCGCGGCAAAGACCTATTGGGTTGCGCTCAGACTGGTACGGGAAAAACTGCTGCTTTTGCCATACCAATCCTTCAATTACTCTATTCAAAGGGTAAAAATCAGAAGGGAAAGCGCAAGATAAAAGCGCTGGTGCTCACGCCGACCCGGGAATTAGCTATTCAGATAGGGGAGAGCTTTACTGCTTATGGCCGTCACACTGGCATTAGAAACACGGTGATTTTTGGAGGGGTCAAACAAGGGCCTCAAACACAGGCATTGCAGCGAGGCATAGATGTATTAATCGCCACGCCCGGAAGATTGCTTGATCTTATAGGACAAGGTTACATTGACTTGCGTGATGTAGAGTATTCTGTATTGGATGAAGCAGATCGTATGTTGGACATGGGTTTCATCCACGATATCAAGAAAATCATTGCAAAACTGCCTGAGGATCGCCAATCGCTTTTCTTTTCAGCAACCATGGCTCCAAGTATCGTAGCGCTTTCGAAGAAGATGTTGGGAAATCCGGAAAGAGTGACAGTTCGTCCGGAGCAGACTACTGCGGAGCGGGTGGACCAGGCGATCTACTTTGTGGCGAAAAGTTCTAAAATCAAACTGTTGAAGCATCTTATCGGAAAAAATCCGGAGGCTTCTACGCTGGTGTTTTCAAGAACCAAGCATGGTGCCAACAAGATTGTCAAACTGTTGAAGCGTGCCGACATTGAAGCTGCGGCCATACATGGTAATAAGTCTCAGGGCGCAAGACAAAGAGCCTTGAGTGATTTTAAGGATGGTAAGATCTTGATTTTGGTAGCGACCGATATTGCCGCCAGAGGAATTGACGTGGAGGATCTTGCCTGTGTGATCAACTACGATCTGCCAAATTTACCAGAGACATATGTGCATCGCATTGGTCGAACCGGTAGAGCCTCGGCCAGTGGAGTAGCGCTTTCTTTTTGCAATGCTGAGGAACGGGCTTACTTGAAGGATATAGAAAAACTGATCAAACAGAAAATACCTGTAATATCTGATCACCCTTTTACGGACGATCTGCTGGAAGAGCTGGAGCAAGAGCGGCTTAACCCGGCTGCAAAGCTTCGTGCCAAGGGACAACAGGAGCGAAGTCGCAAACCCAGAAATCCCAACGGGAGAAAGCCTAAGCAAAAGTCTCAGATCAAGGCAAAGAAAGCCAAAGAGCCCTCGAGGAACGGCTCAGTTGCTAATAACCCAAATGGCAATCAGCAAAACGCCAATGCTAGTGCTTCACCGAAGAAGAAGCGTAAAAGACCCTTTTGGAAAAAGAAGAAGAAAAAGGGGCCTACGCAGAGGACTTAGATTCTTGGATTTGGGACTTTGCATTACGGATCAAAGATCAAAGATCACGGATCACGGATCACAGATCACGGATCACGGATCACGGATCACGGATTGCGGATATTGGTATTCGGATTTGAGATACAGGATTGCGAACTTGACAAGTCCAAAGCCTTGCAAACTAAGCACTATTTTCTAGCAACTATTTATTGGTTAAGCGGCGGAGAGACGTGGCAGAATAGCCCCGGGCGACGCGGAATGCCGGGCCTCTGTGCTGTGGCGAATGCCAGCCAATGGAGGCTCGACTTTAGGAGAGACTACAGTGGCTGAGCATGAGCAAGCACAGAGGTCCGGCATTGGAGCATAGCACGGGACTGCAGATAGCGCGTAAGTATTAGCTTCGCTCCTAATGAAATTAAAGGAAAAGGTTGTAAATTGACGCCTGTATTCTTTTAACGTAATAATTAATCAATGAGTAAATTTGAAGAAGCGCTCGAAAAGTACACGGCGGAGATGAAGAAGCTGGGCATGCGTCCGGATGCTGATTTGTTGCGAGCAGTTGCTAAGGGTTTGGGCCCATCGATTTACAGAGAAGATGCCGCTAAGGTTTCCAGCTCTGATAAGTCGGAGCTTGAAAGAGTGAAGAAGAACTTTTTAATCAAGAAGTTGGGGCTGGAAGATGGTCCAAAACTGGATAAGGCTATCGACGCGGCGATTGAGAAATTTGGTAAAGGGAACCGAAACAAGTATCGCGCGATTTTCTACTATATCCTTGTAAAGAAACTGAAGCAAGAGTCTTTTTACGCCTAGGATCTACACCAAACAAAAGAGCGAGGGGCTTGCCGTACGATTTAGTACAGCAAGCCCTTTTTGCATTTGTGGAGAAGAATCTTCGCAATGATTGTGCCTTAGCTGCACTATGTGTATTTTCCGGTCCGGGAATCGAAAATGGACTATGAAGATTATTCACACCGCCGACTGGCACATTGGGAAGAAGTTATATAAGGCAGATTTATCGGAGGATCATCGCCTTTTTTTTGACTGGCTCAAGGAGTTGATTAGAACGGAGCAAGTAGAGGTCTTACTGATTTCGGGTGATATTTTCGATTTGGCGAATCCCTCTCAAAGTGACAGGCGTTTATATTTTAAGTTGCTTAGTGATTTAATCTTAGAAGGTACCAAGGTTATTATCACTGGCGGGAATCACGACTCCATCGGGATGCTCAATGGACCCAAGGAATTGCTTGAAGCAACGAATATCTATGTAGTTGGTGGGGCCCCTGATAATCAGGAGGATGTGATCATTGAGTTGAAGGATGATTCCAATGTACTGCAAGCCATTGTGTTGGCAATTCCCTATCTGCGTGATCGGGATTTAAGGCGTTCGATTGCCGGTGAGGTGGAGTCGGATCGTGTAGCAGCAGTGAGGCTGGGAATCAGAAATTACTATGCACAACTGGCCGAGATTTGTAAAGGCAGATATAATGGGTCAGTTCCTGTAATTGCTATGGGTCATTTGTACACGCATGGGGCAAGCACGAGCGATAGCGAGCGAGAAATACAAATCGGAAATGAAGCCGGAGTTTCGATTGCCGATTTTCCCGACAGTTTTGACTACCTGGCCCTGGGACATATTCATCGTCCTCAAGTGATTGCAAAGCAAGAGCATATTCGATACTCGGGATCACCCATTGCCTTGAGTTTTAGTGAGGCCAAAGACCAAAAATCTCTTGTGATCCTGGAAGTGACCAGCAGTGGACTTGGTGAAATTAGGCAGGTTGCGATTCCCAAGTTTCGCGAGCTGAAACGCTTTAAGGGGAACTTGCAGGAAGTGAGTGATAAGCTTTCTAAGTATGATCCTGAATTTGCTTTGCCATCTTTTGTTGAGGCTGTGGTGGAGGAAGAAGATTACAGTCCGGCAATTATTGCTGATGTACAGGAATTGGCAGTAAAGCATGGATCGAAAAGTTTTACTGTGATTAAGGCTCCGGTTTCTTTTAGGAATGGAAATCGGGATGCAGATGAAATCTATGAAGCCGGCACAGCGATTAAAGATTTTACTCCCTTGCAGGTGTTTATGCGTAGACTGGAGTCTGAGAATTTGGATAAGAAGACCACTAGAATGCTGATATCGGCTTTTACGGAATTGCAGGATGGTCTGGAAGAATCTGAAAAGTAGTATAAGGGTGTATGAAGATATTGAAGATCAGTTTTTGCAATGTCAATAGTCTAAAGGGAGTCCATGAAGTGGATTTTGAAGATGTACGGTTGGCAAATGCTGGCATCTTTGCCATCACAGGTGCTACAGGTGCGGGCAAGTCGACCTTGCTGGATGTAATTACCCTGGCCTTGTTCAATCGGGTGCCACGCTTTGATAGTAATAATCCTAACAAGACAGCAGGATCGAAAATGACAAAGGCTGCAGTGGAAGGGCTTGGGACCATCGTGACACATCATTGTAAGTCTGCCTATGCGGAAGTTAGTTATGAGATTGATGGCAATAGATACCGTTCTCATTGGTCTATAGAACAAAACCGAAACGGGAATTGGAAGGACTATGATATGGAGTTGGCGGCACTTCCTTCTGGTGAGATACTTAGTGATAAGAAGGGGCAGGTGCCTGCGCTGAATGAGGAAAAGATCGGGTTGCAGTATACGCAGTTTGTCAAGTCGATCATCTTATCGCAAGGGCAGTTTTCTAAATTTCTTCGGGCCGAAAAGAATGAAAGAACAACCTTGTTGGAGAGCATTACCGGTGGGCAAGTCTTCAGAGAGCTTGGAAAGGCAGCTGGACTGAAAGCAAAAGAAAAACAGCAAGCACTAGACAGCGAACGTCGAGTGCTGGAATCAATTGATTGTCTGCCTACAGAGAAGGTTGAAGACCTAAAGAAGCAGAATCTTGCATTTGACAGTGAGCTGAAAAAGCTGCTCAAGCAACTTGGAGTCAAAAATGCCAAGTTGCAAACCAAGGAAAGCATTGCTACACTAAAAGAGGAGATTGCGGTGTTTGAAAAGCAGCAAGTCGGAATAGCGGCTCAGTTGAAAGAATTTCGAAAAGAGGAGGAGAAAATAAAGCGCCATGAGTCTGTAGCAGCACTAAAAGGAGATTTGGCCTTGTACGAAAAGCACTGGAATAATATCGTGCGGTGGAGGAAAGATCAAAAGAAGGTGGAGTTGCAATTGCAGCAAGCGAGGACCAAATTAAAGCAAACTATTGAAGGGCTTGAGGAATTGGTTAAGCAGCAGGTAACAGAAGAGAGCTTTATGCCAAGGATGAAGATCTTTGAGAACAAGGTTCGGGAATTGCAGTTTGAGTTACAAAAGCTGAAAGAGAATGGTCAAAGGGAGCGAGCTAGCATCAATGCATTGCTTGAGAAGGTGAATTTCGATATTGCAGGCTCCTTCAGCAGAAAGGTGAAGCCGTCGAAGGCGCTTGAGCTAAGTGAGCAAAGAGTGATAGCTGTGAAGCAGCGCTTATCTGATTTCGATCTTGATGAACAACAGCATCCGGACAGGCTACGAAAGCAATTGGATGCCTTGATATTGAGAATTCGGGATTTGGATACTTTGAAGCATAAGATTATGCACAGGGTAGAAGTGCAAGGTCAGATCAGCCAAATGGCAAAGCAGCTCGGGTCTGCCGGGGAAATGAAAGAAGTTCTTAGTAATGAGCAGCGTGAGCTTGTTGAGCATCTGAGAGTGCTTGAGGGGAAGGTTCGTGATCAAGAGAAATTGAGCAGAGAGGCTATAAAGGTTGCTGAGTTATCAGATCATCGAGCCGCCCTTATTGATGGGGAGGCTTGCCCGCTGTGCGGAGCCACCGAACATCCTTTTGTAGATCAGTCTTTGGTAGAAATTGGCAAGGCACAATTGCAGCTGGAAAAGCTAAAGAGGGAATCCGGCAAATTGCAAAAGCGGCACCAGGAGTTGATCGCTGCGCTGGCGAAGCAGGAGCAGATCATACAGCTATCGGCTCCACGCCAAAAGCAATTGCAGCTTGATCTCGACAAGTATGTGAGGCAGATTGAGGAACTTTTGATCGGGTGTAAATTATCTTCAGAGGATAAGCTCGAAGAAGAGTTGGAAAGGGAAACGACCAGAAAAACACAACTACAGAATTCGATTTCCTTGCTGCAAGAGCTGATGTTCCTGAATGAGTTATCCCATCGATTCGAAGGGCTTAGGAAAGAACTGGATCTTCATGCGGAGACCTCCAAAGAATTGAAGTCGCTTTATGCGGGGGATGATTTGGACGGTGATGTCGATAAACTACAGAACGAGTTTAGTGCAGCTCAAAATAGTGTAAGTCGAGATCAGAACCAGTTGGAAGTGCTTGTACAAGAACTTGCTAAGGAGGAACAAGGCTTGAAGTCTCTTGAGAAGAAACTAAGTCCCTTCACCACAGAAATGGGGTTTTCTCAGATTTTGGAGGCGAGAACCTGCTTACTGACAGATGAGCATCTTGCTAAGTTGAGAGAGCAGAAGTTAGCCCTGAACGAAAAGGATACTACCGTGAGGACGAGGATAACGGATGCCGGGAAAAATCTCGCAAAGCTGCTTTTAGAGGATGACAAGGAAATCAAGCATGCCGACCTTTTGCTGGAGTTGCGAGAATTGGAGCCAAGAAGGGATGAACTCAACCAGATTCTGGGAGCAAATAGAAATGCTTTGGAACAGGATGCCAGGAGCCGGGATAAGCTTGACAAGCTCTCCGGGAAGATCAAGAGAATGGAAGAAGATATGCGAAAGTGGACCTTGCTCGATCACTATATCGGTGATAGCACGGGCAATAAATTCGCCAACTTTGCTCAGAGCTTAACACTACGCAATTTGCTCCATTTTGCAAACTTGCAATTGTCTGAACTCACAGATCGATATCGCCTTGCCAGACCTGCTGATCCTGGGGATTTACAGGTGATTGATGAGTATCAGGGGGGCTCTTTGCGGTCTGTGTCGACCTTGTCGGGGGGAGAGACTTTTATTGTGAGTTTGGCACTTGCCTTAAGTCTTTCCGATCTCGCTTCAAGAAATGTTCGCCTTGATAGCCTATTTATTGACGAGGGTTTTGGTACTTTGGATCATGAGACACTTGATGATGCTTTGAATACCCTTGAGAAACTGCAATCTAAAGGGGGAAAGACGATTGGCGTAATCTCTCATGTTGAATCACTTAAGGAGCGCATTACCACCCAGATTCGACTGGAGAAGGGTAGTCATGGGCATAGTCGGATTGAGATTGTGTTTTGAGGGGGGAGGGGAGTGGCTTTTGGTGATTTTTAGGAGTCTTTGGGATTCTGTATCTTAGTGTACAACACAGCTGCAGATTGCTGCAGTGGTTAAACAGCTTAAAAGAATGATTAGGGGCGTCTATAATCAGCGGGCAATAATCAAATGATCGTATGGGGAGAATTATTCCAGAGAACAGTATACCATATAGGATAATATATTATTCGGGGCAGTTTTTGATTAGAAGCCTGGAGAAGTTTATTGCACTTTCGGTCCCAAATGAGAAGTATTTCGAGACGAAGGATTTTGAATGGATCGCAGAAATTGAGAAGGATTGGCTTTTGATGAGGGAGGAATTGGATGGATTGCTAGAAGAGCGAGACCAGATTCCTGACATTTGTGACATCTCAGAGGAGCAACTAAAAGTTGTGAATCATGGCCAATGGAAGTCCTATACCTTTATGCTTCATGGACACGAAATTCCTGGAAACTGTGCGAAATGTCCAGAGTCCTACCGGATGATCAAAAGCATTCCGAGGATCAAAACTGCTTTCTTTTCGATACTCGACCCTAAAGTCGAAATTGCAGAACATCGAGGCCCTTTTAAGGGCTATCTCAGATACCATTTGGGATTGCTGATACCGAAGGATCGGAAAGCTTGTGCGCTTAGACTAGCAGGGCAAATTCGACATTGGCAAGAAGGGAAAAGTTTGGTCTTCGACGACACATATCTACATGATGCCTGGAATAAGAGCGAGGAAACCAGAGTGGTGCTATTTGTTGATTTCATACGTGATATGCCTTGGCCGCTTTTGAAAGCAAGCGAATTCATTGTATATCTACTTGGAAAGTCTCCCTTTGTCCAGAATGCTTTGGCCAAAATTAGATTGTGATTGACCATCAGTCATCTATTTTCTTTTTTATGTCTTGAACAAAATCGGTCCTCTTACCCATGCCGATAGCCAGCTTATTGATCAAATTGTAAGGAAATGGAAGTGGGCGCACCACATCTACAAACAGGATCACACGCCGCTTATCAGAATTGTTCCAAACCCAATGCAAATGGGTGTCATCAAAAAGCAGGCTTTTACCCTCCTCCCAGCCCCGGATCGTTTCGCCAACTTGAATGCCACAAAGCTCTGGTTCAGGCACATACAATCCGAGATGATATCGAAGAACGCCGTTATAGGGACCATAATGTGGGGGTATATTCTTTCCAGCTTCCAGGAGCGAAAACCAAGCAGTCTTGATCGTTGGGATCGATTCTATGATGGCAGTTGTTTGTGGACATTTTCTGCAATTTGTGTCCATCTTTTCTCCGTATAGATAAAGCACAAAAGTTTTCCAATCCTTTCCGATTTTGACACTAGGATCTTGGGAGATTGCCTCCCAGTCGGGTACGGCATGTTGCTCAAGCAAAGCGTGCAGTTCCTCTTGTATCACGGAACATTTGTTTTCCAGTTTTTTTACCCAAGCAAGATCCTGCGTCTCGTAGAATTCCCTGTTGCCATCCACCTGTCTGATCTTTTGCTCGAACCAGGTTCTAATCCTGAAAGAGAGACCTCCTAGAGAAGTGTTTTTGATAGTATTGTGATTATCCATGGAAGACGTTTAGTAAGTGAATGGACACAGGTCATAGCGTTTCTTTCCTTTTAGATCGAGCAGGAACTCCAAGCAGCAAGGAAGACTCCGGAAAATCCTTAGTGACTATGGAACCCATTCCGATCAGGCAGTTCTTGCCAATTTTTACCCCTGGCTTAAACTTAACACCGATCCCTACAAAGCAATTTGCCCCAAGTGTAGCTGCAGACATGACGACATGTGAACTAAGCATGCAATAGGCTTCCAAATGAGAACCATGGCCTACCCCGCAATGGCAGTATATAATTACTCCCTCTTCAATTGTGACATCATCAGCAATGTAGCTCATTCCCATAATGATTATCCCCTTTTTTGCCAATCTAACAGAATTTCCGATCATGGTTTTAGAGGAAACAAAATTGACATTTTCACCACCCAGCTTCTCCATCTGACTACAAATCTCTCTTCTACGACTTGGGTCCCCGACACATACAATAAACGCGGATTCTGTTTTAAATAGCAACTTTACTTGTTCTTCAGTCGAAAGGCAATCATATCCAAGAAAATCTTCACGACCTTCATTAGACAGGTCGTAAAAAATGAGTTCAAGATCTTCTGCTTCCAAACTAGGAAGAATGTCTTTGGTAAAGTTTCCGGTCCCTACAACTAGCATGTTAAATTATTTTCTCCTGAATAATGTATTCAGGTCTCTGATCCATATTGTCAAAAATTCTCCAGATATACTCACCCAATATTCCAAGGAAGCATAAGTTTAATCCTCCGAGTACCAAGATAAGAATCATTATTGGCGCCCAACCTTTAAAAGGCGTGTCATTAAGGAAATAATTGTATACAATCACCATACTATAACTGAGCCCAAGCAGGAGAAAGAGTATTCCGATACTAGACATCCATCGGATCGGCGAATAACTGGTCCGTAAAAATCCGTCAACAAAGTATTTGACTCGCAATGCTAGTCGCAATTTAGACCTGCCCTTTTTCCTGGCTTTTCGGTGATAAGGGATATACTTAGTTGTAAATCCCAAGCTGAGCAAATCAGCCTGCATAAACCTGTGCCTTCCTTTAAGTTGCAACCAATGCGGAATAACCTTTTGACGAATCAATGCGATATCGAAGCCGCCGACTGGGACCTGAGTATTGTAGTAGTTTACAATTCGATAGAATATGTGGGAGCCAAGCTTGCTGATCACATTATCAGATCGCTGTTGCCGGTAGGCCACCACTATATCAGTCTTTTCATCTTTGTGTTTAAGCATTCTTGGGATCAAGTCAATTGGGTCTTGCAGATCCGCTGAAAAGACAATGACCCAATCCAAGTCAGCTGCAGCATGAAGTCCTGCCTTGATCGCTGCAATTTGACCGAAGTTCCGTGTAAAAGAAATCAGTCTAACATCTTCATTGCTAGATCGAATTGCATTGAGCGTCTTCCATGATTGATCGGTTGATCCATCATTGACAAAGACAAATACACATCTACTGACTCCAATCAGTTCCTGGTCTCTGATATGTTGATGGAGTTCGCGCAGCGTAGACTCATTGTTAAATACAGGCACTACTATCGCAAGGGAAACTAGAGGTTTACTTGAAGAGTTTGTCAACTGATTTATACGACTGGTGACGAGAATAATGCTTATTCCTGTGGGTGTTAGCTTTGTAAAAGTAGCACTAATTTTGCTATAAGATTCCTACAGCTTCCTGGTAAACGGATTCAGAAACTTTTGCACTATATTCCAAAAACTGCCATGCCGGCTTATCTAGCTGGCATCCAATATTATTCGGCAAATCTTTGCTATGTTTGATTCCGCGAGATTCGGATAAAGCGGCAGACAAAGAATTCTCCTCGAAATTGATTCTGAATTTCGCAATATTGGTTGCTGCCGCAGAAAGGGAAGACGGTTCAAGGATGGATAGAAGTACCTTCTTGGATAAATATTGTGAGCCCGCAATTTTGCAATGACAACTTCTAATTGTTTTTCGTCTTCAAATACAACTGGGTAGTAGGCATAATTTCGCTGTACTTCGGGGGGGAAAGTCTGCCTGATTGAGTTGTGGTTGTCCAAAAGACTATCGTATCGTTCACAAACCCGCTTTCTGCCTTCGATTATGGCACCGACATAAGGGAGATTCACCAGGCCCATGGCAGCGTGGAATTCACAATTTTTGCCATTGATTCCAAGATCTTTTATTGCAAGTTCGCCTTCATGTCCAAAATTACTCAGAGACAAGACACGATCAAACATCTTCTCTGATTTGCAGAATATTGCCCCTCCCTCGATTGTATGAAACACCTTAGTAGCATGGAAACTGCAGGTGGAAATATCTCCATATTGAAAGATGCTTTTGTCTTGCAACTTAACATCAAAAGCGTGAGCGGCATCATAAATTACTTGGAGCCCAGATTTGCGTGCAATCGAATCAATAGCCTCTACATCACAGGGATTTCCAAACACATGAGTTGCTAAGATTGCTTCTGTTCGATCGGTTATGCGCTCCTCGATTTTGGCTGGATCAATATTGAAAGTATTGGGATCAATGTCAACAAACACGGGTTGCGCACCTTCCCAGAGGATTGATGAAGTTGTGGCAACATAGCTGAAAGGAGTCGTTATAACCTCTCTTGTTATTTTGAGGGCCCTCAATGCCAATTGCAAGGCCACGGTACCATTAGTAACAAACAACATACGATGAATATCGAACCGCTCCTCCAACATTTCGCAAAGCTTGAGTACCTTTGGTCCAAAGGTCGTGAGTTGTCCGGTATTCCAGATACTTTGGATCTCCTCAAAATACTCTTCCTTTGGAGGTAAAAAGGATTTGGTAACTGTGATTTTATCTTCATTCATTGAGATGTCAATTGGCGATTAATGACAAATTGCTAATGTGCAGTACTCGATTCAAAGTAGAGAATTTTCTTCACATGCAGTAATGCTGAACATCAATTCTGGAGAAGCACAAAAGTCAGAAATCGTGAATTGCAAAACCCCCTAGTAATGAAACGCTTAGACATTCTTTGCTTTTTTGTGCTGCTTGTAATTGGATTGTGCATCTATGGACAAACTGTTCGGTATGGCTATAATATTGACGATTATTTGGTAGTGGAAAATCTCGAAATGGTTGAGCACGGGTTGGAAGGAGTGCATGAGATTTTCACAAGTAACTATTCAATTGAGGATGACGGAAGTTCCTATGGGTATCGTCCATTAACAAGGTTGAGCTTTGCACTCGAATACGAATTTTTGCCCGCTCCGCCAGCGTTTAGCCACGCAATTAATGTGCTATTGTTTTCGTTGAATGCGATCTTACTTTATGTTCTTTTGATGCTCCTCTTTGGCGAGAAGGCAAGGTTCGCCATTTTCTGCGCATCGGCATTCTTCCTGGTTCATCCTCTGCATACTGAAATTGCCTGCAGCTTGAAAAACCGCGAAGAGATACTAAGCATGCTTTTATGTCTATCATCACTGATAATCATCTGTAGATTTCTGAAGAATTATCGATGGCATTTACTGCCGATAGTTTTTGTCCTCTATCTTCTTGCAATTCTGGCTAAAATAAGTGCCATTCCATTCATCGCATTTGCCGTCTTGTGTTCTCAGATAATTCAAAAAAAATACCTCGATGTAAAAATTATGGCAGTGCTAACAGTCTATTTGCTGCCAATTATGTGCTACTTTTTGTTCCTCGCTATTTATATGCCAGATAACGGCAGAGTACCTGGAATTTCTGCTGATGGTGTGACATTTCAAAAGAAGCACTTTTATACTTACCCCGAAAATCCGTTGGACACACCAGAGTACGACAGCTTTAGCAAAAGGCTGGGAACTGCAGCTGCTTGTCTGACTCAGTATGGCATTGCTACCGTTTATCCTTCGAAGCTCCTGTGCTATTATGGACTTGGAACGATTACTGTAGCTCCTATATCCGATGTAAGGGCATTGTTTTCAGCACTGCTGCATGGATTATTGTTGATATTGGGATTGTGTCTGTTTTGGAAAAGAGAACTTATCGGATTGGGTATACTGTTCTATCTTGCCGCTCTTTTTCCATACCTAAATATCATTGCCCCAACACCAGGTATTTACGCGGAGCGCCTTAGTTATTTTCCCCACATTGGCACAACAATCATCTTGTGCGGAGTTATCTGGCGATTGATTCAGTACAAGCCTAAACTAAAGACACCAATCGTGGCAGTGGCAATAGGCTATTTGTTCTTGTTATCTGCCAAGTCGTTTGATCGAGCCAGGGACTGGAGCGATAAATTCACTTTACTAGAGGCAGATCTTGCAAAACAGAGCGATAACCTAATTATTTCTGTCCTACTTTATAGGGAGCATGAAAAGGCGGTTCAAGTGAAGGATGGTGAGGCGAAGATGGAACACATTAGGAAAATGATCCAAATCGCATATGACATGATAAAAGTTGATGAGCGTTTCTTCGTTCCTCACTTCTACTTGGCCAGGCAGTTTCGATACCGAGATCCTGACCGATACCAGTATCATCGAAAAATGCTGTATGACTATGTTGACCACCCGATAAATAGGCGTCTAAAACATATCTTTAGTGTAGAAAACACAAGCCTACAAGCCCAATTCCCATAATCAATTAAATCTAACCAATATGTTCGGAGCAGCCACAGCAGCAATCGCAGGAATCCTTGCCGTAGCCATTATTGTCCCACCTTTAAGAGCAAAGTACAGGAAAAAGAACAACCAGGAATGGTCTCCCCAGAATGCCCTCTATAAGGTTGGCCAAATCCACAAGGGAATCCCACTAAATGGAAAAGGTTCGGTACAGGTCGTTGTCAATGGAAAACTTCGCGAACTCAACGCTATCACCCACGATGGTGTGGAAATCAAAGCTGGAGCAAATGTCCTGATCGAAGATTACGAAGACGGGCTGGCAATCGTGAGCAAGACCACTGACTAAGAAATCACTATTTTGTGGCAGCTAATATTGATGCCAACGTGATTCAGGAATATCTCGAAAGACTAAGAGCCTCGCGCTTATATCAAGCCAAGGACAAAATTCTGTGTGCCATAAGTGGAGGCAAAGACTCCATGGCATTGGCAACACTGCTAAAGCAAACAAACCAGCCCTTCGCATTGGCGCATTGTAATTTTTCCCTCCGGGACGAAGAATCTGACGCCGATGAGCAAATGTTGCTCGAAATTGCAGATCAATGGCAAGTACAAATCAAGACCAGACGATTTGATACACAAGCATACGCCCTTGAAAATAAACTCAGCATACAAGTCGCTGCCAGAAATCTACGATATGCCTTTTTGGAGCAAGCACGAGCAGAATTAGACTGTACTTTTATTGCCACTGCCCACCACCAACAAGATGTGGCTGAAACCATCCTTTACAATTTGATCAAAGGCACGGGACTTGCCGGCTTGAAGGGTATACCAGAGAAAAACGGCAAAATCATTCGACCTTTATTGCACTTTAGTCGAAAGCAGATTGAGGACTATATAAGTGAACACAATATTCCCTACAGAGAAGATAGCTCCAACCAAAGCAACAAATACAGTAGAAACAAGATCCGGAATCAAGTGCTTCCCGTCCTTCAGACAATAAATCCGGCGCTGCTCAGTACAATGCAGGAGAATGCCAGACGCTTCTCAGAAATCGAACAGATTTACCAAACTGGCGTGGTATTCTATAAAAAGAAACTTCTCAAATCAACTATTGGCGGATATAAGATTTCCATTGCACACCTCAAACAAATTGACCCCGTACCCGCATTACTTTTTGAACTGTTAAAGCCTTTCAATTTCCATGCAGATCAATGCGAGCAGATACTCATCGCACTCGATGCGCAGCCAGGGAAGCAGTTCTTGAGTCCTACGCATCAGTTGATCAGAGATAGACAGTTTCTCTTGATTTCAAAGCTCGAAGATGAAGCAGCAGACCATTTTCTATTACAACAGGAGGACAGAACTTTGAAAACCGACCACGGCAGTTTTAGCTTGAGCTTTCATGGCCCGGATTACAAAATCAAGAAACAACCGAGCATCGCAGCACTCGATGCTGATAGAATTCAATGGCCCATTCTCCTGCGCTCCTGGAAAAAGGGGGACTACTTCTATCCCTTCGGCATGAAGATGAAGAAGAAGAAAGTCAACGAAGTATTTAAGGACCTTAAGATCCCAGTTCATGAAAAGCACAAACACTGGATCCTACTTGATCAATCAGGGAAAATACTGTGGCTTGCCGGACTGAGAATAGATGAGCGATTCCGGATCAGGGAAAATACTAACAAAGTGCTCGAAATCAGCTGGAAAGCGAACTGATTTTCCCTTAGGGATAGGGAATCAATAACTGTCCGATTTTGACGCCGATGGAAATGATTTA
>JAHDEE010000369.1 GCA_020629005.1 Chitinophagales bacterium | reverse complement strand
AAAGAGCAAAGAGCAAAGAGCAAAGAGCAAAGAGCAAAGAGCAAAGAGCAAAGAGCAAAGAGCAAAGAGCAAAGAGCAAAGATGATTATGGTATCCGGTTCTTACTTTACTTCAAAAAATAAATACTAAAAAAACCGTCATCCCGAATCCCAAATCTCCCTACGATACAACTTCCCCATTCCCCGTCTCTGTAGCCGGACTCAGAAAACTCAACCCATCTCCATTATCCGCCATCAGAATCATCCCATTGGAAACGATGCCGCGAAGCTTACGAGGCGCCAAATTTGCCAATACACAGACTTGCTGACCAATAATATCCTCTGCCTTGAAATGCTCGGCAATTCCGGATACAACTGTTCGCTTTTCGAATCCTAGATCGACCTCCAGCTCCAGCAGCTTATCGGCTTTGGGCACTTTTGAAGCTGAGACAATTGTACCTACTCTGATATCCAATTTTGCGAAATCCTCATAAGTAATTTCGTCTTTGAGCGCCACTGGCTCCTTTACTGCGGTGGCCCCTGCCGCTGCCGCTGCTGCAATTGCCGCTTTATCTTTTCTAATAGCATCCAGCTTCGCCAACTGCGGCGCAATATGCTCATCCTCCATCATGGAAAACAGCATCTCCGCATCATTGATCTGATGCCCGATAGGCAACAAATCAGACTGCGCACTCAATTTCCAATCACTCACTTCAATGCCGAGAATTTGCTGCAATTTATCCGCAGAGAAAGGTAAGAATGCCTTCATCAATATCGACAAATGCCCTACCACCTGCAAAGCAGTATTCATCACCGTGGCCGTGCGTTCTGCATCGGTTTTGATCAGCTTCCAAGGCTCCGTTTCGGCCAGATACTTATCACCTGAGCGCATGATGTCCATCATTGCCGTAAGCGCCATACGGAACTCGTAGGCCTCCATA
Organism: Chitinophagales bacterium; assembly: GCA_020629005.1. Classification (GTDB taxonomy): domain Bacteria; phylum Bacteroidota; class Bacteroidia; order Chitinophagales; family UBA2359; genus JAHDDV01. The sequence goes on along the minus strand of JAHDEE010000369.1, from coordinate 3,243 downwards.
TGATCGGTCAATCGTTGTAGGTCTTTGCTTACAGAAGCCATCAGCTGGCTCTCCATTTCGCCAGGATTGCCCGCAGGCACCTTGCCTTCATAGTATTTATGCGTAAGCACCACCACCCGATTCACAAAGTTGCCAAGGCCCTTTGCCAGTTCGCTATTGTTTCGCTGCTGGAAATCTTTCCAGGTAAATTCACTGTCTTTCGTTTCCGGCAGATTGGCCGTCAGCACATAACGCAGGATGTCTTGCTTGCCGGGAAACTCCTGCAAGTACTCATGCAGCCACACAGTCCAGTTTCTGGAAGTCGACATCTTATCTCCTTCCATGTTCATAAACTCATTGGCAGGCACATTGGTGGGAATCACGTAGTCACCATGTGTCTTGAGAATAGCCGGGAAGGTAATGCAGTGAAACACGATATTATCCTTACCTAGAAAATGCACCAACTTTGTCCCCTCTTTATCCTGCCAATACGGCCGCCAGTCCTTGCCGTTGTCTTCGGCCCATTGCTTGGTAGCAGAAATGTATCCAATCGGCGCATCAAACCATACATACAGCACCTTGCCCTCGTAGCTATCCACCGGCACCGGAATACCCCATTTCAGATCACGGGTCATCGAGCGTGGTTGCAGACCCATATTGAGCCAGGACTTACAGGCACCCATCACATTGCGTTTCCACTTTTCTGGTCTGCCTTCGCCCTCAACAATCCACTTCTCCAACCAGGGCTGCATGGTATCCAAAGAAAGGAAAAGCTGTTTGGTCTTGCGCAATTCCGGAGTACTACCCGTAATGGTTGATTTCGGATTGATCAACTCAGTCGGATCCAAACTCGTCCCACACTTTTCACATTGATCGCCATAAGCACTGTCATTCTCACAATTAGGACAAGTACCCTTTATGTATCGATCTGCCAGAAACTGCTCCTGCTCTACGTCATAGTATTGCTCCGTCTCCTTCTCCACAAATACGCCTTGCTTATAGAGATCACTAAAGAACTCCGAAGCCGTCTCATGATGCAGCGGCGAAGAAGTACGATGGTAGATGTCAAAACTTATCCCAAAATCGGCAAAGCTCTTCTTAATGATCTCGTGGTATTTATCCACAATCTCCTGCGGCGTTACCCCCTCCTTAATCGCCTTCATCGTAATGGCCGCACCGTGCTCATCGGAACCACAGATATACACCACATTATCCTTGCCGTAGCGCATCCTCAGATAGCGCACGTAGATGTCTGCGGGCACATAGGCACCAGCCAATTGACCGATATGCACAGGGCCGTTTGTGTATGGAAGCGCCGAGGTGATGGTGTATCTTTTGGGATTGCTCATGCAAAAATCTATTTTGTGGATATATTGCAAAAAAAGTCCACAAAGATAAGCAAATAGTGAGAATAAAGGTTCCACCAAAACTACAGCCGGGCGATACCGTAGGCATACTGGCCACCGCCAGAAAAATGAAGAAAGAAAAACTGGAATCCAGCATCGAACTATTGGAATCCTGGGGCCTCAAAGTGCGCCTCGGTAAAACCATCGGCCTGGAGCATCACCAGTTCGCAGGCACCGATGAGCAACGCACAGCGGACCTGCAGCAGATGATCGACGATGAGGAGATTTCGGCCATCATCTGCGCTCGCGGCGGCTATGGTACGGTCCGCATAGTGGATGGTATAGACTGGAGTCACTTCCGCAAAAATCCCAAATGGATTGCTGGTTACAGCGACCTCACCATCATCCATTCGCATCTGTATATGCAGCATAGAGTGGCCAGCCTGCATTGCACCATGCCCATCAGCATCCCCAATAATACCCCAGAGTCCATGGAGTCCATGCGCAAAGCGCTTTTTGGCGAGACCCTCCACTACGAAACCAAACCGGACAAGCTCAATCGCCTGGGCACAGCAGAAGGCCAGGTAGTAGGTGGTAATCTGTCGATCATTTACAGCCTCAGTGGTAGCCATTCCGATATCAAAACAAAGGGCAAAATCCTGCTCATCGAAGACCTCGACGAGTACCTCTATCATGTTGACCGCATGATGATGAATCTCAAAAGAGCCGGCAAACTAGACAAGCTCAAAGGCCTGATTATCGGAGGAATGAACGATATGAAAGACAATGAAATCCCCTTCGGCAGCCAGGCCCGACAGATCATCCGCGAGCATGTAGAAGAGTACGACTATCCCGTCTGCTTCAACTTTCCCTCTGGCCATATCCGCGACAATCGGGCAGTCATGCTAGGTAAGAAAGCACGCCTCACCGTATTGGCTCATGAAGGACAATTTGTGCAATCCTAATCAGACAAACAATAGCATGGCCATCCACAACAGCCCCATCTCCAGTCCACAGGATTTTCTAAAATCGACAACAATCGTTCACACGCTCATGCTGATGGCACAGGCCCTGTTCTTCGGTGTCATTCTTTATATCACCATCGCCACCGAAGGAACAAGCACACACTCCATGGCCAACCTGCTCATTATCCTGGTTCCCCTTTGGGCCTTTCTGGTCTTGATTGCCGGCACTGCTATGTTCAAAAGAAAAACGCTCGAAATCCAGGAAGACCAACGGTCCAATACCGCCCAAAAGCTCAACAAATACAGATCTGCCTTGATCATCAACTGGGCAATGATCGAGGCGCTGGCACTCTTCTGCCTCATTTCCTATCTACTAGTACGCGACCTGCTCTACCTGGTGCTATTTGCCTGTTTGTTTTTCCTATTCCTCAGCAAACGGCCAACAAAAGAGCGAACACTTTCGGATACAGGCTTGCCGGGCAGCATTTTTAAGTAAAACCAGCTGCCATGATCTACCAGCCTCCGTAATCCCAAATCCACCAATACTATTTCACTCTCCAAACACACTCACCATCACTTTGCCATTTTGCAACAAAACACCATCTCTACGAAGCTCCCACAAATAGAGCCCAGAACCAAATCCTCCAAGTGCAACCTGATAACCACTGCTGCCGCCGGCTACTGATTCAAGCAATAAGCGTTTCCCTTCCAAATTATGTATACATAACTCAGCTGCTTGATCAAGAGGAGCAACAAAATTCATATGCACCAAATCCGTTGTTGGACTTGGATAGACATCTACCAATGGACCGGCAGAGGCTCGCCCGGCGTTGCCTGTGCCTGGGGCGATACTATCACATTCCATGGCATGACATTGCTGTAGTTCAGCATCCAATTTTACCACCCAGGCATATCGTTTGGAGCCTGGCCCTCCCTCTCTGGTTCCGGTCGCG
>JAHDEE010000368.1 GCA_020629005.1 Chitinophagales bacterium | reverse complement strand
GGAAGAACTTTACGCAGTCTTTGATCAGCATGCAGATGATTGGGAAGAAGCCATAGTGCTGATGGACTGGACCGGAAGCATGTGGGGATTCAAGGATCAGGTAGAGAACATACTGCTCGATTTCGAGCAAGAGCGTATGATGAAGTACTTCATGCTTTTCAATGACTCTGGCAACAACCGTCATGCGCCCGATATTGGTGGAGGAGTTTTTGCCACGGATACCTTTCCAAAGCAAGCTGATCTGAAGGCAGTGATGGATGCCTCGGCCGGCGCCGGTAATGGAGGCGATATAGCCGAAAATGATTTCGAAGCCATCCTGCATGCCATCAACACAATTCCAGGACACGAGTATCGCGACATCATTCTCATTGCCGACAACAATGCACCTCCAAAGTACCCGGAACTCATTAGTCGCATCAAGCGAAAGGTCCACATCATCGCTTGCCGCAGCAACGAAATCTCCGAGATCCATACCGATTACATAAAGCTTGCAGAGGCTACAGGTGGTTGCCTATACAGCATGAGCGGGAAGTCGAGTTGTGAACGTGTCACCACATCCACCATTTCTGCCCCGGCCACAAAAGTCAGCAGCAGTACGACCAGTTCCTACAGTATCCGATCTACCTCAAGAAGTACTAGCAGCAGTACAAGCACTACAACGAGCAAGAGCAAACCCTGAATTATGATTTGGAGCGAAGCGCTATTCGGTCGCGTTGATGGGCTCCCCGTGTTCCGCTCTCACTCGGCAGCCACCAGCTTGTTCCGCCTCACTGCCTGGCATCTCGCCTTAAGGGCGAGCTACCATGCAGTGGGCGTCACTGGCGCTGGATGGCTACCTCGTACCGCTTCACCCGGGGCTATTCTGAGATTTTAGTCGCACGTGGCTTTGATGTATATGAGTACCGAGTATTTTGTGCCTTGGGCCAGGTATCTTAAATTGCCAAGTATTAAGTACGAGGTTTTGAGAACGGAATGGGGCTAGGTGAAGGAGTGGGTAGAAAAGTGATAGGAGAGGGGAGTGCTTTAGGAAGTCACTGATTCCTTAACGGTTCTTGTGCAAAACTCCTTTGCGCAAAAACACTGGTTTTTAAATGATCGCATAGGAGAAATGATCGTTTTTGATCTAGATATCGTAATGGATTGTCAATTATCCTTACATTCGGAGTATGATTACCAGAATAGAGATAAACGGATTCAAAACCTTTGAGGAATTCTCAATGGACTTCTCGCCCTTTGTGGTTGTAGCGGGAACAAATGCTTCTGGTAAGAGCAATTTGTTTGATGCCATTAGATTGCTATCTGCACTAGCAGAAAGTGATTTACCCGCTGCCTTTGCAAATCAAAGAGGAGCTTACCTAGAGTTATTTACACAATATTCTGCTGACGAAATCGCATCAAGGATTCACTTTGCTGTGGAGTTCTATTTGGATCGCACTATAGAAGACGACTATAACAGAAAAGTAGAATTGGTCCATCGTAGGATGCGTTATGAAGTAGAGATTCAACGGGTGAATGACGAGAGGCTTGGTATTGAAAAGCTAGTGGTAAACTTTGAGTCCCTTCTCCCAATTGAGCGAGATCAAGACAAGTGGTTTAAGTCTGTGATTGCCAATACCAAGTGGGAAACAGTAAGCCAGAATTTAGACTACAAACCGTACATTGTTACAGAAGCAAAAGATGGAACTACTGTCATCACATTGCGAAAGGAAGGTAAAGGAGCAGATAAGTTGACTCCGATCTCGGATCTTGCACGTACGGTACTTAGCGGAGTTAATGATGCCTCATTTCCCCATTCATTTGCTGTTAGACATGAGATGCAAAATTGGAATATCCTGCAGCTGAATCCCACAGAGCTTTCACGACCATCTCTAATGCTCGGACATGATTTTTTGAATAGCGAGGGTCAAAACTTAGCTGCCTTGATAAACCGAATTGGCAGTATTGAGCCGATGGCCATCAAATCGATGAGCAGAATGGTCCATAGGATTTTGCCTGACATAACGGAAATTTATATACATTTGGATCAAGCACGAAGGCAATATGTCTTGATGGCAAAAGGTCGAGATGGACGTAGCTTTAGTTCTAGTGTTTTGTCGGAGGGAACGCTTAGAATTATCGCCCTCATTGCCTTGATTCATGATGAGCGACATAGGGGGCTGATTTGCTTCGAAGAGCCTGAAAACGGGATCCATCCTTTACGAATGAAGCAAATAATAAAGTTACTGCAAAGCTTATCAACAAGTTTTGAAAGGCAAGACGATCTTGAGCTACCGTTGCGGCAGGTGTTGATAAACACCCATTCGCCACTGCTGATCAAAGAAGTGATGAAGCTTGATGGTAATAACGACCTAATGTATTTTTCTCGACTAGCTGGCAAAGTAGATGCAGACAAAAACTTAAGTTATCGAATAACAAGAATTTCTGCCGTCAATCCTCGAAATAGCAGCCAAATTTTTATAGACTCTATTCCTGCCGAAGATGCTGTTACGGAGCACGAATTGATGGAGTACTTGTCGGATGACTCAAGAGAGAAACTGAGGTAAATGAAGATTTTTTTTGGTGTTCAATGGAGAAGGACCAACTGATAATCGCTTTATCGAAACACTAACGGAGCGCCTTATCACTAAACACTTTCTTAGAGAAGGGATTTCAGTAGAATTGTCATGGACTCGGGTGCCAAAGGTTGGTTCCTCTAGAGACAATATCTTACATTCTTGTAAGCTGGCAAGTAGGCAAGACCTGGTGCTTGTGCATCGAGATGCCGATTGCAATGATTGGCGATTAGGACTTGAAAGGCACTTTCAGGAGGCAATGCAGAAGATTGACGAAGATCTGGAGGGCCTTTACAATAGAATGCTTATTCCAGTGATTCCGGTCCAAGAACTTGAGGCTTGGATGTTGTGTAGTAAGCAAACTTTGTTGGGTATTCTTGAAACTGGATTTTCTACGGGGCAACTAGGGTTAGACTACAAGGTCGGGCGTATTGAGGGTATTGCAGACCCAAAGTCCAGACTCGAAAATGCAATAGCCATAATACATGAAAGCCTTCCAAAGAAGAAGCGAAGATACGCAATCCAGCTCGGTGACTTGTATGATAGCATGGCAACTACTTTACCTCTTGAAGATCTGGAGCGGCTGGATTCCTTTGTTCGGTTTCGCAATGCATTGACTGAGAAGCTAAGAATTCTCATTGATCGGGAGAAAACTAAATAGCTGTGAACGTGTCACCACATCCACCATTTCTACTCCAGCCAAAAAAGTCAGCAGCAGTACGACCAGTTCCTACAGTATCCGATCTACCTCAAGAAGTACTAGCAGCAGTACAAGCACTACAACGAGCAAGAGCAAACCCTGAATTATGATTTGGAGCGAAGCGCTATTCGGTCGCGTTGATGGGCTCCCCGTGTTCCGCTCTCACTCGGCAGCCACCAGCTTGTTCCGCCTCACTGCCTGGCATCTCGCCTTAAGGGCGAGCTACCATGCAGTGGGCGTCACTGGCGCTGGATGGCTACCTCGTACCGCTGCACCCGGGGCTATTTTGACACTGCCGCCCCACGTTGCGGCCGAGGAAAGAATCCAAAATCAAGAAACCAACCACTGTCTATCGTAGAGACGCACCGCGTGCGTCTTAGCAGAAAAGACGATACACTCCAGTCTATCTAATCCGCTCCAAAAAGGCAATTTCACTTTGCTGCAAAGCCGACTCTGGAATATTCAAACTCAAAGGTGGATCCTGGTCGATAATGAACCAAAATCGTCCGCCACGCCTGTCAATGCGTCTGACCCAGGACCAGTCTCTGGTTTCTACCTCCTCCCGATTTTGATGCTCGATTCTAATCTCAGCATCAGTAAAGTGTACTATGGCATCAAAGTCCGTTTTCCTGGCCAACAGCCAACTACTTAGCAACTGAAGAGGCCAAAGCAAAGCATTGATCCCTGCGAAATAATAGACCATTGACATAAACGCTGTCGCCTCACCAATTGGCCGCAATACGCCCAGCAGGATTGAGCACAGCAAATAAATCCAAAGGCTCTTACGTAGGTAAAAGTAGAGTTTGCTCCTTAGCATACTCTGGAAATTGGAGACTAGTCGTTTACTGAGCATTGGGTGGGGCAGGGCTAACGCATCATAATTTTATGCAATAGATTGTCTCTCTTTTCATC
>JAHDEE010000078.1 GCA_020629005.1 Chitinophagales bacterium | reverse complement strand
CGCCAGTGGCACACTCAGTCGTCCGCCTGGCAGGCCCATTTCCATTTCCATCGGGGCTATTTTGCACCATTGTTTTTCCATAGTTGGGTTTCGATGATCGTTGGAGCCAATAGATAGGGTGTGAGGGAAGCTATTTTGTCTAGTTTGGAATTCGCAAGCAGATTTACTGGCATCGCAAGTTTTTGGCTGATTTGTTCTACAATAGAAGTATTATGTCTATTTTAAAATGATCACAAAAGTTCGTTTATCTATTCGTTTGTATGATGCTAAAGAGCCTTCGATCCTTTTTTCTGATTTTCTCTGTGTTCTGTCTCAGCAATTCCTGTAAGCAGGGCTTTAAACATGATCCCACAAAAATCTACCCTGTTCTGGAGAAGGGACAATACTGGATTGATCATTTTGATCAACGTGCTTTACAGAATGCCAAGGTGCATGATGGGATGTTGTACTGTAACACGATCAATAGACATAGAGGGCAGGATTTTCTTTACTGCCTTGGATTGAGTAGTGGAAAAGTGATTTGGAGAATACCAGTCGATGGGCCGGCTTCGCAACCAGTGGAGGTGTACAAGAAGCAACTGTATTATAGCACAACAATGGGAGATATATACAAGTTGTCGATGGGTGGAGAAATACTTTGGCAACAAAAACTATCTTCTTCTTATTCTGGGCATCGGGTAATGCCTAAGAACGGCAATCTTATCGTCAATAGTGTGGTAAACGGGGCTTTTGAATTTGATTCTTCCAGTGGAGAAATAGTCCAGCATTATCGATATGACAGCAAGAGTGGATTGTGCAGTATGACCTTGCCACTGTTTTATCAAGATCAGATTATTTTTGCAAATGCTCCTCTAGACGCAGGTTCTGGTCGAGAAGCTATTATGTCCATCGACTATACAAGCAAAGAGCTTAGATGGTTGAAGCCGATACCCTCAAGAGTAATCGCCCATGATGATATGGGTTTCTTACTGATCAAGGATCGCATTGTGCTTGTGGACCGGAAAGGTGGAATCACAGCCTACGATCCGAGCACAGGTGAATCGGTTTGGGAAAAGAAGTTGAGCAAGGAAGAAGCAGAAAGTCAGATGTTGTTTCGTTCCAAAACGCTAGGTGAAACTTTCTTGTATCACAAAGGAAAGGAGGTGCAGCTGAACAGTATCACTGGGGAAGAATTGAGTCGAAATGATCTGAATCGTATGTTTATCTACGAGGTTGATCAGGAGGGAGTGGAGCGACAGGTGATTGTGGAAGACAAGCTAGAGATCAGTGGTATTAGTGTTTCTGTAGAATGAAGTGAGTTTCCTCGAAAATGACCAAGTATTTCATTTCAGAAAGCAGTGGTAGACTTGAAATAGGTAAAGAAGTGGTGTGGAAATTTCCTGAGTTTCCAGATAGGTTTACGGTGAAGCAAGTGGGCAATGAGTATGGTCGTATGCTTGTTGAGCACTAATTAGCTTAGCTGATCTGGCGCGAACATTTATTAATCTACCTTATCTTCGTTGTCCACAAAGAACCGGAACTTGTGTCGATATACGATCTGCCAGAAAAATGGGTAAGGAAGAGATGAAGCTATAGAATTTCCCCTTTTTGGCAGAACAACAAACAATCTTAACTTAGTGCTTCTAAACCAACGAAATGGACAAACCAAAAATAGCCGCAAGAAAGCCGATCAAAGTAGAACTCCAGAAAGGAGAAGAACAATACTGGTGTGCCTGCGGGCTCAGCAGCAATCAACCTTTTTGTGATGGTTCGCACCGCAGTACAGACATCACTCCTAAGAAGTTTGAAGCCGAAGAAACAGGGGATGCCTACCTCTGTATGTGTAAGCATACAAAGAATCCTCCATACTGTGATGGCACACATGCCAAACTGCCGGAAGATCAGCCGGCATCAGCAGCTGCTCCAGTCTCGGGCGATCAACCGACCCGAGAGGAGCCGACGCTGGCTTATATTAAATCCCTGGCTAGAGATGGTTTATCCAAGACAGGACACCATGGCGAATTGGGTGCGATGGGAGTGCCAGTACCAGAGCTCCCCAGATGGAATGATATCCAACTCTTAGCGGCTCAGATGGCTACTAAGCCATTGATGGAAGATGTGCCTGTGCAAACAGAATTGGTCATAGGACCAAATGCTAAAAAGCCTTTGAAGCTGGATATTCCACTGTTTGTTTCTGACATGAGTTTTGGTGCTTTGTCTGAAGAAGCTAAAATCGCTTTATCCAAAGGAGCAGAGATGGCTGGCACCGGAATATGCTCTGGTGAAGGTGGCATGTTGCAGGAAGAACAAGAAGCAAACAGCAAGTATTTCTACGAGTATGCCTCTGCCAAATTTGGCTTCGAATGGGAAAAGTTGAAGCGGGTGCAGGCCTTCCATTTCAAAGGCGGGCAAGGCGCTAAGACAGGTACTGGCGGTCACCTGCCAGGTAACAAAGTGGTCGGGAAAATAGCGGAGGTAAGAAACCTGAAAGTAGGAACTCCAGCCATTTCTCCAGCCACATTCGATGATCTCCACACTGCCGAAGATTTCAAAAATTTCGCAGATAAGGTGCGAGATATCACTGGAGGAATACCGATTGGCTTCAAGCTTTCTGCCAATCACATTGAGGAGGATATACAGTTTGCTCTGGACGCAAGTGCAGATTATATCATTCTCGATGGGAGAGGAGGAGGAACCGGCGCAGCCCCGCTGATCTTTAGAAACAATATTTCTGTACCCACCATCCCGGCATTAGCCAGAGCCAGGTATTACCTCGACAAAGTTGGACGATCAGATGTGACGCTGATCATTACTGGCGGGCTAAGAGTTCCAGACGACTTCATTAAGGCAATGGCATTAGGGGCAGATGGTATCGCAGTTTCAAATTCGGCGCTTCAGTCAATCGGGTGTGTGGCTGCCCGTATGTGCAACACAAATAACTGTCCAGCAGGAGTTGCCACGCAGAAGCCCGAATTGAGAAGACTGCTCAATATCGATAAGTCCGCTTTGCAGCTGTTCAACTTCTTCACGGCTTCCACCGAACTAATGCAGGTGATGGCCCGTGCCTGCGGTCACAATCATCTAAATCAATTCAATGTGAAAGACATCACCACTTGGAAAAAAGACATGGCCGATCTCTCGGGAATCCGCTATGCAGGATTGATTAGAGATTAGAATTTGCCAGACATTTGCAAGCCTTAATAGAAAGACTGAAAGCCAGCCTCAGCTTGAGCAGAGAGGCCGAACAATATGTACGGTCCATCTCCAAGGAAAAGACAGTTGCAAAAGGAGAACTGTTGATTCGACAGGGACAGGTTGTGAAGTACACTTATTTTGTCACTGCGGGCTGTTTGCGCTCCTACTGCATTGCCAAAGATGGAAAGGAACATACCTTGCAATTCGCCATCAGGGACTGGTGGATTAGTGACTTCATCGCCATTTTTGATAATCAACTTGCTACGCTCAATGTTGAGTGTATCACGGACTCAAAAGTCATTGAGTTCAATGCAAAGGGATTGGCGGGCATCTATCAACGTTACCCAGAGTTCGAAGCTTTTCAGCGAAACAATCTGGAGCGACATGTGGTGAGTCTGCACAAACGAATATTGAATCATCTTCAACTCACAGCCCGTGAGCGATACGAGCTTTTTGTGCAGCAGTATCCCGATATCGAGCAGTACACGCCAAACTATCATATCGCCTCGTACCTCGGTATTACCCAACAAAGCCTTAGCCGAATCAGAGCAGAGAAACTCAAGAAGTAGCTTTCCTCACATACTTTGTTTCTGTAGCACTAGCCAACGCGCTGGACTGGCCTTGCAAAATAGCCTTGATAGAAATGGAAATGCAGCCATGCTGAGCGCCCTGACTGCGCCGCTTGCAAGGGCTCCCAAAGAGACCTTGCAAGTGGATGCAGGAAGCAAGCTCAGCATGGCTGCATTGCAATGGATAGCAAGCAGAAGGTCAACGCGTTCAAAGAACTTTTCGCTCCAGATTTTTTCCACTTCTCTGAAAAATCTTCGACATTCGCAGCCACTGCCTGTGGCCAGTATTGAACTTAAACCTATGTCATTGCATTTGGCAAGTGTAGGGAGCTTTTCAGATAGGACTCGGCCTGTCAGGAAATGAAGGAGCGGTTTTGCCTCATTGTGCGATTTGCTGTGCTCAGCAACTATTTGGGATTTCCGGCTCAGATTTTGCCAACTGCTATTAAAACGCCTACTATAGATCAGTGCGCACTCCAATGAGATACTGCCGGTTACTTCTGCGATGCATATGCCTTTGTGTTGTATTGCTAACGCATGTGGACTATTCTGTCTCGGCGAACGAGCAGCTTTCGAACTTGACTAATCAGGCTATTGCCGCTTCGAAATTCTGCTCAGATTTGCCACTCAGTCGGCACGATAGCATGTTGTTGAAGTGCCAGGAGGCAATCACGCTGAGCAAAAGTGCCGGACTGGATTCCTTAACAGTAAATAATCTGGTGAGGCTTGCACACAAATTGTACCTGAAAGGCGAAAGCCAGTCGAGCTATGGCTACGTGACCGAGGCAAAGCAAATTGCCGAACGATCAGACAATCAGGTGGATTTCCTTTGCGAGTTTACTTGCGCTGCTGTTGTTGATATTGACAATTGCCTATAGGAGGCAAATGCGAAAGAATAAGCTGCTAGGTGCAATCTCAAAGGAGAAGGAGAAGATAAATCAAGACTTACTTATACAGAGTGAGCAGAAAGACTTGCTGAATGAGCAGTTGACTGCCAGAAATGAACAGTTGTCTTATTTTGCTGGTTTGGTAGCCCATGATATTAAAGCGCCAATTCGTACTTCTAGTGGTTTTATTCAACTCATCAAAGAGCATCTGCAAAAGGATGATGAGGTTTCGGAATACATGGAGATAATCGAGCGGTCCAATCAAAAGCTCAGTATATTAATTGATGATCTTTTGTTGTATGCAAGGTCTGGGCAATATAAAGAAGATGGTGTTCCAGTGGATCTAAATAAGGTGCTCGAAACAGTGAGCGGCAATTTGAGACTGCAAATAAAAGAAAAATCTGCTGAGCTTTCAGTTTCTGATTTGCCTGTCGTACTAGCTAAGGAAACAGAAATGATACAGCTTTTTCAGAATATCATCTCCAACGCGATTAAGTTTACGGAGGGCAAGACTCCACAAATTGCCATCAAAAGCTATGTCAATCTGGACGAGTTTTCAGTTATCATTTCTGACAATGGGATAGGCATTGCAAATGAGCATCTCCATAAAATTTTTGAGCCATTAGAAAGGATTCATTCGGATTCAAAATTTGAAGGAACCGGGCTTGGTTTAGCAACTTGCAAACGGATCGTGGAGCATTTGGGTGGTAGCATTGCGGTGAAGAGCAAATTGAACGAAGGAAGTAGCTTCACTATTGCCTTTCCGCTGGAACTGGTGGTACATGAGAAATCTGGAACTCCCGTGAGGTCGAGGGATGCCGAATGATTGAAAACCATGTAGCCTCCAGAATACTTACCTGTTGATCTCGAAACACCACCTTGCTCGAACCAAGGCCCTTAACACTTGCGTCATTGAGATTGTTAGAGGAGTTTACATTGAATAAAGGTACGGTCAATGCAGCCTCCGATGATATCCCGTCAATGCACATTCTGGAAATAGCGCAATCTCAACCCCATCTTTCGCTACCCTCTTAATAGAGTCAATCACAGTTGTGCAACAATCCGCTATCTCCCAGGACATGGCAGTCTGGCATTGGGCAATTTTCATAGTTTCATCAATTTAGGAACTCAAATTTAACTTAGAACACAGAACTCTCGAAGCCTTTCCTGCGAGAATTATTCTCATTCGTTATCGCTATAGTAAAGATGAATTTTTTGGAGCGAATCGGCGCTCCTTCGCGCAATCATCAGTCCGGCTCTCCGTTGCAATGTCACTACCATCCAGCCGCTTCGTGTATCCAGTTCGGCGGTCTGCTCCTTTGGTCGCAGCCCACCGCACTGGCACACTCAGTCGGCTGTCTGGCAGCGCCATTTCCTCTTCGATCCGGGCTATTTTGCCAAGGCTTCCCTCCGCGCAATCAAACCTACTTTCTCTCAAGGGCTTTGCTCGACAATTAAGGCTCGCTTAACTCTCCAAATTTCCAATGTATTTTAGTACATTGATCTCAAGTCAATGCAGATTTAATCCTGTCGCTGTATGCGTGCAATACAGATTCTAATTTCACTGAAGCCTGTTAAAGATCGATAATCAACAATCTGAGAGAATAGCATCAATTCTGCGAATCGGCTGCCTGGATCGATCAGTTACCGGCATCGAAGCGTTCGATCTATCGGAATTAAGTCTTCCTGCCGATTTGGATTTTAGTCTTCCAGGCAATCTGCGTCTGGGGCATATGGTCGAGAGGATCGTATCTGAACTCATCAAAAGAAGTGAAAATTACAGACTGCTGCATGAAAATGTACAACTCTTCGACGGAAAGCAAACCATTGGAGAAATTGATTTTATTTTGAAAGAGCTGACTACGGGCAAGCTCTTGCACATGGAATTCGCCTACAAATTTTACCTCTTCGATCCGGACATTTCTTCCGAGATCATTAAGAATTGGATCGGTCCTAATCGGAAGGACTCGTTGGTTGAGAAGTTGGAGAAATTAGCACAAAGGCAGTTTCCACTTCTTTTCCATGATGCACTCAAATCCGCGCTCTGGGAGCTAAGTCCGAAAGACATTCATCAGGCTGCTTGCATTCTAAGCAGCTTGTATGTTCCTTATCAATGCAGGCTTGATTTCGATCCCGCTTACAAAGATTCGATCAGGGGTTACTACTTGAATCTGGATGCTTTTTCTGCATTGCATGATCCGAGGAAGCGCTATTATATACCGGTCAAACTGCAGTGGGGAATGGACCCTTCTTCGAATAAGAACTGGGAGGATTTTGCATCTACAAAGAGGGTGCTGCAGCAGTGTATGATGGAGAAGCAAGCACAACTTTGCTGGCAAAATCAAGAGGGTGCATATTCGCAGTTTTTTGTCGTGTGGTGGTAAGCTCAGATCAGACTTCCAGATGCAACTTGTCAAATTTACTATCTTGTAGCGCTCTTGCTTGATTGCGATGTTGTGGTCAAGCGGGGTTTGATCTTCACAGCTGCTTACCGTTTTATGAAGAAAAGATTAGCCGAAATAGACTTCGATAACCAGAGAAACCCTAACTCATTTTTTGACATTGTTAAGGTGGAAGACCTGATGCAGAGGAGCCTTGATCACGATATTGCTGAAAATCATCTGGTTAAATTCTTTATCATATTTTTTGTCTATGAAGGCAAGGGTAAGCACACAATTGATTTTGTCGACTACCCTTATGAAGATGGGACGGTCTTTCTGATTCGCAAGGGGCAGATTCAAAAATTTTCGCGAAACAAGAATGTTCGTGGATACCTGCTGGTTTTCACGGAGGAGTTTATCATCAGCCATTTGAACCAGTTGGAGGCTTCGAAAACCTTGCAATTGTTCAACGATTCCTTGAGCTTTCCGAAAATTGGATTTAACGACAAAGCGGAATTCAAAGACTTCACAGTGCTCATCAAGCACATGGAAATGGAGTTCAATATTGTGGACGACTTTTCCATTGGGATCACAAGGAGCGTACTGCATATTGTGATTACAAAACTGTTTCGGATTAAGGGAAAGAATGGGGTCTTTGTCAAGATCCGAAAGTACATGCCGCAGTTTCTACAGTTTCAGGAATTAGTGGAGCGAAACTGCCTGGAGAGTAGGAAGGTCAGCTATTATGCAGGCATGTTGAATGTGTCGACCAAGACGCTAAATAATATTGTCAATCAAGTTGTCAATTCCTCCGCAAAGACTTTTATCGATGAGCGAGCCATCATGCAGGCAAAGCGGCTCCTCATTAATACCGAGCTTTCGGTGAAAGAAATTGCATATCGATTTGGGTTTGGCGACCCATCAAATTTCATCAAATACTTTCGGAACCATACGGGAACTTCGCCCGAATCGTTTCGCTCTGTCCACTAGTGCCTCGTTTGCGTAGCACTAGCTAACTTTCCCATTTTGACTGTTCTTTGGAGCATTAGTACCGTTCTCCCTCCGATCGGTAGTCATACCTTTGGCGTAATATTCGGACACGCTAATGATTAGGGATTGCTAAAGTCATGATACGTGCAATTGTCGTGAACCCTCAGTCCATTCAGTAAAACAATATATCAGAAATGAAAAATGCTATTTTTTTGGCAGCTGGAATGCTGTTAATGATCTTGCAATGCAGTGCAGATAGTCTCAGCACAGCAGATCCAGATTTCTTCCCCGAAGACATCACCATCGTAAATGACATTGCCTACGTCAGCGGATTAGGAGATGGAACGATCAAGATGTTTGATCTGAGTCAGAACGATCCGGTGGGAGAGACCTTTGCTGAAGCGGAAGAAGGTTATACACAAGCCTGGGGATTGAAAAGTGATGGGACAGTTCTATTGAGTATTCTTGACAATGCCAATTTCGCCGGCGGTGCTCCCGGTCCAAGTAAATTGGTTCAATACGATCTCGCGACTGCTGCAAAGACAGGTGAATGGGATTTGCCTGAGGGTGCTGTGGGACATACGGTTTCAATTGTTGGAGGTAAGTACTACGTTACAGATTTTGGCAGCCCACGAATTTTTGAAGTAGATCCAGCAAGCGGAGTGGTGAATGACAACTGGTTTAGCAGTCCTGAATGGGATCCAACAATCAGTGGAATTGGAGGCACCATCTATGACAACGCCGGAGCGTTCTACGTTTCGCAAGGAAACAAACTATGGTATTTACCGATTGCCAATGGAACACCTGGTATGCTACAGGAAGTGACCGTTGATGGTTTGGACATCATTGATGCAGACGGAATTTCCTGGGTCGACAGCCAAAATACATTGTACTATGCGACCAATGATACCGGAGATCCTGCTAATGCAGGAACGGTGTACAAGCTGGTTTTTTCTAATCAAACCACCGCCACTGGCAGCATCGTGACCACTGGTTTAGATGATTCTTCAGGCTTGTGGTACTACGAGACTGATGGCAGAGAATACCTCTACGTTTTGGAATCTCAGTTTGGTGCTTTGTTTGGTATCAACTCTTTTGAGCCTCCGTTTAATATTGAAGTTATCGAGCTGAATGCAGACGATTGTTCTGCTTTGTCCGATGTGCAACTGAACACGATCTGTAGTGAAGACGACAGCACTTACGAGATCATTTTCAGTGGTACCACTGACTATGTTTTGATCAATAACAACACGGGAGAGAGCACAAATTTTAGCAGCAGTATCACACTTGGGCCATTTCCTGCTGAACAATCGTATAATTTCACTGTCGGCTTGCAAGACCAGGCTGCTTGCATACAAAACTATTTCAGCAATGCCGTTGCATGTGTTACTGTTTCGCTAGAGCTGCTTTCCTTTGATGGCACTGCAGAAGAAGGTGCCAATCTGCTCAGCTGGAAAACTGCAAGCGAGCTTGATACAGATCATTTCCTGTTGGAGCGTTCTGAAGATGGACTAAATTTTCGAACCATTGCCAATGTTGATGCAAAAGCCGCGATTCACTCAGGTGCTACATATACGTTCAGAGACGGCGACAAACTTGAAGATGTATTGTACTATCGATTGTCGGAAGTAGAGCGATCGGGAGCTACAAAGGTGGTATCGCAAGTCCTGACAATTACTCGTGAAAGTGAGATGCTTCAGATAGTTTCGATTTCCCCGGTTCCCGTGTCAACAGCCTTGCAGCTCTCCTTGGCTTTCGAAGTGTCAGAGCAGCTTAGTTGGGCAGTCTATGACTTGAATGGCGAACTTGTTGCAAGTGGGGAGCAAGCTGCTTATGCTGGCAGAAACGGACTTTCCATATCAGTGGAGGAATTGGCGAAAGGGGCCTACCTCTTGCTATTGACGAATGGCCAGCAGAGTATCACTACAAAGTTTATCCGTCAGTAATCTGGACGGAACTGGAGACAGAATGAATTCTGATATTGGAGATCGTAGAAGGAGACGACTTCCAGCTTGGTCGCGCTGGAGCTCGCCTGCAAAATAGCCCTGATGGAAACGAAAATGAAGCTTGCAGACAGCCGACTGAGAGTGCCTGCAGTGCTGGCTCGACGATAGGAGAGACGGCAGTGCAGGATACTCGAAGCGGCTGGATGTGAGCTTCATTGTAGTGTACAGCAGGTAGCGCTCCTCCACGGCCGATTTGCGTTTCGCTCCTAATATGATTCAATTAATGCTATCTTCAGGTTTATGAAGAGGCGATTGTATTTTATTTTGTCTTTTGCCCTGCTCTTGGCGGTGGCATTTACCTTTTATAAGTGTACCTCGAAAAAGGCGATGTTGGAGGCTCAGTCAGAGAATGTGGGTCAGGGAAAAGCGCTTTATAATGAGTATTGTGCCTCCTGCCACAGCAAAAATGTGAAGGACTTCATTGATCGGGAGAACTGGGTATACGGGGATTCGCGCAGTGACATTTTCAAGGTGGTAAAGGAAGGTGCCGATTTGGATGGCATGCCTGCATACGCCGAAGCGCTTTCTGATAGCCAGATAGCCGAGGTAGTGGACTATATTCTTGCGGTGATCGAGGATAAGAAATCTGCTGATTTTGCCTCCGGCCAGGATGATGACATTGTTTTTGTGTCAGAAGGGATGAAGCTGAAATTAGAATTAGTAGCGGATAATATAAACAGTCCCTGGGGCATGACCCAAAGCAATGATGGAAGACTGTTTTATACAGACAAATCCGGCAAGCTATTCAGCAAGAGCGATGGCGCAGATCCAGTAGAGATTCAGGGTTTGCCAAAAGTGGTCTACAGAGGGCAGGGTGGTTTGATGGACGTGATTCTGCATCCCGATTTTGATCGCAACAATCGAATTTATCTTAGCTATTCCAAACGTAAAGAAGACGATGAAGACTTGAGTACTACGGCTATCTATGCTGCTATACTGCAAGGTGATCAGCTAAAGCAAGGTAGTGATATCTTTGTTGCTGAACCGTTTGAGGAGACTTTCCGGCATTATGGCAGTAGAATGATTATTGACAAAGATGGCTATCTGTTTTTGACTGTCGGAGATCGAGGTAGACGAGATGAGTACCCTCAAAAGTTGGACAATCACCTAGGCAAAGTGCTTCGACTAAATGATGATGGTTCGGCTCCGGAAGACAATCCCTTCTTCAATACACCCAATGCAAAAAAGGAAATATATTCGCTTGGTCATAGGAATCCTCAAGGTCTCTGTTATGATGCTGCCAACCATCGTGTTTACGATAATGAGCACGGCCCGAGGGGCGGAGATGAAATCAACCTGGTGGAAAAGGGGGCAAACTACGGTTGGCCGGTGATTACCTATGGGATCAATTATACGGGCACAAAAATTACGGATTTGCGGGAGAAAGAGGGAATGGAACAACCGCTGCGATATTGGGTGCCCTCCATTGCCACTTGTGGAATGGCATTCGTTAGCAGCAACAAATATCCCAAATGGAAAGGCAACATTCTCTCCGGTTCGCTTAAGTTCGATTACCTGCATCGCGATGTCTTGGATGAAAATGGCAAAGTGGTAAAGGAAGAAAAACTGTTTCCAAATATCGGCAGAATGAGAAGTGTTCTGCAATGCGCGGATGGCTTTCTCTACTTTGGTGTAGAAGACCCAGGCAAGATTTATCGAATTGTTCCGCTTCGGTGAATGCTAACTTTGCACGATGATTTTGCAGGCTTGAATTGGCAAAAAGCACTAGAGGGCTAAAGGAATTGTGTTGCTTGTTTTGTTGGATAATGGGACTTTATTATGTTTGGAAATCGAACCATTTCTAATGGACACTGTTATTAAGAAAACTAGATGTAATGAATTCCAAGATTACCCAAAGACAGATTGGGCAGAGACTTGCTGAGCTTAGGAAATTGAAAGGTCTCGCACAGAAGGAGCTTGCGACCCTGATCGGGATTTCGCGATCATCTTTAACGCAGATTGAATTGGGAAAGCGCAGCCTTTCTGCTATTGAGATGCTCCAGTTTGCTTCGCATTTGGGCTTCTCGATGGATGCTTTTCTTGGCAAGGATTTTTCCGTGGAAATCAAACTGGAAGAGCACGAATCTCGCGATGAAATGAAGGACATGCGGATTTCTGTACCTGATTTGAATGTAAAGAAAATAAAGAACATACTTTTGTACATTCTCGAGCGCTGCGCGGGAAAGCCAAACGTGGGAGAAACCGTTTTATACAAGCTTCTGTACTTTTCGGATTTCAACTACTATGAGCTTTATGAAGAACATTTATCAGGAGCGAGATACCGAAAGCTTCCTTTTGGTCCGGTACCAAAGAAAATTGATTCGGTTATCAACGCTATGATTAAGGAGGGCCAGCTTCAACGTATAAATACCGTCTATCATGATTTTCCGCAGAAGAGATACTTGCCATTAGAAAAGGCTGATCTAACAACACTAAAGGCTTCAGAGAAAGATGTCATAGATAAGGTAATTGACCAATTTTCTGATTGGAGTGCACGCGGCATCAGTGACTACTCACATAAGGACATGCCTTGGCTGGCTACTCAAGCGGGGAAGGAAATCAATTACGAATTAGTGTTTTATAGGGAGACACCTTATTCTGTCAGAAACTACATAGAGGAGGATGGTCTTTGAACAACTTAGGGAATTTGAAAAGGATGTGAAGCAACTTTCGAAAAAGTACCGATCAATCTCCGAGGATCTCGAAACGGTGAAACAAGTGCTGGAGGTATTGCCTGATGCGCGACCCCCCTTTAGCTACAGGATTGACAATTTGGGAATCGAGACCTGCATTATCAAGGTGAAGAAAATTGCTTGCAAGTCTTTGAAGGGCCGAGGAGTTAATTCAGGTCTTAGACTTGTTTATGCGTATTTTGCCCCGACAATTACTGAACCTGGAACCGGGGATTTGACTGTAAGTCGAATGGCCGCTGCCAAGAAAGATGATACAAGGAGAATAGTATTTATTGAGCTGTATCATCAGGGCATCAAGGAGCTAGAGGACCGGAATCGGATTTTGAAGCACTTCAGTTGAATTGTTAATCGCAGTGCTAAGAATCTCGTTTTCTACAAGGCATCAAGGCCACCAATAAAAAATACTTGCCGAAAATTCGGTTGCACTTCACAGCTAATTGCGGAACCTTTGTGCTAGAAGCTTTTGTCATTCAAATGTTGCAGTTTCTGATGAGTATGATTACAGGTGATAAATTAGAGGAGTACTACCAGGCGCTGCTAGATAGGGACTCAAAATATGTCGGAATATTTTACGCTGGAGTCACAACTACCTCCGTCTTTTGCATTGCTACCTGCAGAGCGAGAAAACCTAAGAAGCAAAATGTGGTCTTCTACAGCAATTTTGCTGATGCACTGAAAAATGGCTTTCGGCCCTGCAAGATATGTTGCCCTACAGAAAATGCGAGGCAAACTCCAGGGGAAGTGGAGCACGCCATTCAATTGGTAAAGAGCCATCCAAAAGAGAAGATTTCGGATGCCAGGCTTCGGGAATTGCAGATCAGTCCGGATACAGTCAGAAGGTGGTTTAAGAAAACTTATGGTATCACCTTTCACGCATTCCAAAGAATGTATCGTGTCAATAACGCCTACAAAGAATTGAAAGATGGAAAGGGTGCAACTGCAGCGGCATTCGATTCCGGCTATGAGTCGCTGAGCGGCTTTGGCTACACTTATAAGAAGCTGCTTGGCAAGGCACCGTCAAACAGCGCTGCACAATCTGTTATTCTCATCAATCGATTGACGACTCCACTTGGGCCGATGTTTGTATGCACTACAGATAAGGGCATCTGTCTTCTTGAGTTTACAGATAGGCGAATGCTGGAAACGGAGTTTCAGGATTTACAGAAGCGCTTGAACGCAAGAATACTGATAGGAGAGAACCGGCATACCAAACAGCTTCGACAGGAGCTAGAGGAGTATTTCGCAGGGAAAAGAATGCAGTTTGAACTTGACATCGACAGTCCTGGTACTGATTTTCAGCTGCAGGCCTGGAAGGCCCTGAGAACAGTGCATTTTGGTTGCACTTCCACTTACCAACAGCAGGCTCTCAAATTAAACAATCCTAAAGCAGTAAGGGCTGTTGCCAGGGCAAATGGATGCAACAGGATTTCAATTGTGATTCCATGCCATCGGATCATCGCGAAAAATGGAGATCTGACAGGTTATGGCGGTGGGCTCGAACGCAAAAGATGGCTGATCGATTTTGAAAGGCAAGTTAAGAACGGAGGCAATAGATTGCCCTAATTTTTGGTCAATAAATAATGCAGGATTTGATAGGGTGTTTTCCTGTTGAGTATCTTGTTTGAAGGTTGCTTTGGGATAACAATATAAGCCTGTTACACAATGAGAATACTTTTGCTTTTAGTTGTAGGTTGTTTGACCCTAAGCGCTTGTAAACAGCGTACGGATTACAAACAAGAAATTCTTCAATTACAAAAAGAGTACAGAGAGACAACAGAATTGAGTGACAGTTTCAAGGAGCAAATGTACTGCAAGGAGAAAGAGCTAGATCTGCTGAAAGACTCGCTATTGAAAATTGAAGATCCCTAGCTGCAAAAGTTGCGCTAGCCGCCAAGGAGTGCGAAGGAAGAAGACGACCAACAAAAGGACCCGAATACGATGCGAAATGGAGCACAACGGTGCCACTCCGGCTTGAAGATACTACTCGCAACTAAAGCTAGACCTTATCAATTCAAATCCACGATCATTGTGTTTGCGGTCGACTATCGCTCCTTGCTGCATCACTTGATATACCCTGCCGCAAGCCTCAAAGAACCACATTTGTCCTTCGTGTTCCATTCCCAATAATCGAAACTCATAAGTAGCGGAGCGCGCTGGATAGCTCCCATATGTTTCATCAAAGGTTTCGGAAAACTCGATCGTTCTGCGGTGTACCAATGTTTCCGAAAGTGTGGAGGCAAATTCTTGTAACAAGGTGTCCAAGGGATCGTCTACAAATTCACGATCAAAGGAGTTGAAGACTTTGACGCCACTGGACGTATAGCCCTGCTTTTGCACAGTGATCGTCGATACCAGATCTGTATCAAAGTCTGTCCCATCCAGTTTCCACCCCTGTGGTTTTGTGAACTTCCAATGGTGTCCTTCATATTGCAGTTCGGGAGACCGGCGGCAGCTGCTCAGCAGTATAGGAATGCACAGTAGTAGCAGTAAGATTGGATGCTTCATGAGCTAAAGATGCGGGATTTTACCTACTTGTCCGCATTCTTGGTAGCCGAAATTGATCGGATGGCCTTAACAATCCTTTTGTAGTCCTTTTCTAGCCTTAGTTCTGGGGAACTTGCTTTTAAGATTTGTGGGATGTTCTCAAATTTGCCAGTTTCAGGCAGCAGGCATAGAAACTTTGTGTTTCTGGTATACTGTTCGTACAGGATGGCTGTTATAACTGCTCCTTCCCAGCGGACTCCTTTGCCGGTGCCGTCTTCAGGCCCAGCTGTAAAGCGCTTTCGGTATACTTCGCTACAGATCATGATCACCACATCGCATTCATTGATTTGCTTTTGCGTCCATTTATGCCAACCCTGGGAAGGTCCTATGTTTTCATCAAAATCCTGATCGATCTTTAGGTCAAAACCTTCTTGTCTGAGCTTGTCCGCTAATGCTAAGACCTGTTTCTTGTGCTGAGCGCTATCGTGACTATAGCTGATGAAAACACTTGTCGGCGGAGATGCAGGTGAGATGGCTTTCATTGCCAAAGGCTGCGCGAGCCTGGCGGCAGGGTTCAATGCCAATACTTTTCCGTACGTATCTGTAATTTGATTCTCGTAGACCAACCAACCTTTGCTGAATGCAACTTTGGAGAGTCCACTATGTATCAGCTTCTTGTCGATGCGGAACATCGCCTCAGGACTAATTGCTGCGAGGGCAGCCACGCATGCATCGATAGATTTGCTGTTTTCGCTTTTTGTTTTGCCTGCAGAGGCTTGCATCTCAAGGAAGTCCGCAAGTGCAGATAGAGAGTCTTTGCTGGCAATTTTTCCAATGCTGGTGGCGCAGGCTTCTCTCAAAGATTCAGGTGTACTTTCATTAAGTAGGATTCTATGCAATTGCGGAAGAGCAGCCGTTCCCAACAGTGGAGATCTGGAAACCGCATTAAACACCAGTTCGGCTGCGCTTGTCTCCATTGCCAATCTTAAAGCGTCTTCGCAGTCTTGCAATAGTGCCTCTTCGTTGATCCTATCTAGCGTATATGAGCGCCGAATGAACCTGGGAATTAGCATTAGCAAGGTTTCCAATGCGTTGGCTCGCTCCAGATCTGAGCGGCTTTGATCTTTCACTCGATGATACAGCCATGCATGACTTTGGTAGTTTGCTCGCTTTCGGAGTACGGCTAATGCCGCTATGCGTTCGCCTTCTACCTTGCTGCCTTTGGCTAAGTCGTGCAGCTTTTGAGAGAGCTTTCCACTCTGAGCATTTTCAGCCGCCCAGATGGCCCTTAGCCTTAGCTCGGGATCGCTTGAATCTCGCATCCAGGAGAGTAATATTTCTGCTCCTTGGACGAGGTGATGCTCTGCGAGTCCGTCGAGAAGACAGGCAATTAGGGGATCATCTTCTCTTCGGAGAGCTAGCTCGTTTAGTAGGAACTTCCTCGCAGTTGCAGTATTGCTTTTTCCGATGGCCTGGCAGATTTGCTTCTGGAGACCAACAGTACTGGCCTCTTCAAATAGCTTGATGAGCTTTGGCAGGACCAGCTTTGCAGGCATGTCTGCAAGTGTAGTGACTGCTGTTGGGCTGAGTGCATCCGAGCCACTGGCTATTTCAATTAGCCGGCTCAGTACCGGTGGCATTGGTGCTCCGGCAAGTGCACGAACAAGAAACTGTTTGCGCTCAAACGAAGTATGGGTTTGATCTATACGATTAAGTATTCGATCAACTATTGCCTTGTCAAGATGATTTCGTATTGCATAGGATGCCACCGCTGCGTCTCGATCTTCTCCATTTATAAGATCGTCTAAGAGTTTTTCTCCTTGAGCAAAAACACTATGCTTACTCATGATTCTGACCACCTCAAATCGCACTGCGTCTGGAAGCTGACTCTTATCCCTTTGCATTCTTGTGGCCAGAAAGTCATGATCAAGCATGATCAGGGCATTTAAGAAAAGGGCTGTATTGGCACCAGAATGCAACTTTGACCAAAGCGCCTCTCGTAGATCAATTCCGATCAACTGCTTGCCGCCCTGCTTTGCGCTGGCCTCTCGGATGAAGGGCTCAATCTGAAGCAACTGAATGCCAAAGCGATCCGGCTCCGCTATCATATCACGGATGGCCTGCCATAAACTATCTTGTTCTTGATTTTTGTTTGCCGCATAGAAGCGAATGATCTCTCTCCAACTGCTGGATGTGACACGCTCTCGAAGGATAGCAGGGGACAGCGGGGCAGCTTTCTGCATCGCCTTTGCCGCCAGAAACTCTTGAAAGGTGGTATGCAAAAAGTACAATGACTCGTCTGTGTCGTCAAGATAAAATTGATTGATTAATCTTGAGGGTTTGAGAACGTCTCTACAGGAGAGTGCGTCTCCACTGATCTCCACAAACTCTCTGCCGTTAAACAGGTATCGAGGGGCGCCTGGGGCCTCGGTGAAGAGCCAAAGCGCAAATCGGGCAGTCTGTTCCAGTACTTGCTGGTCAAAGTTCTTTTCGTGTTGTTGATTATTGAAATGCTTGCGAATCAAGTCTATGGCCCTTTCATATATATAGCTGCGATTGGCCTGCTTCAATTTTCCAAGTTCTTGAGCAGTATCTACCAGACCACACATCAAATGCAGGAGAAAAGGATTTCGGGCCATCATTTGATAGTCAGGTAAGTCGTTTAGCACCTTCAGGAATTCGGCTCCTAGCGTCGGCTTTTGCCGATGGGCAAACCAGCGCTGTACCAACAGTCTTGAATTCTCCGATGCCAGGTCAGTAATCTGATAGATTTCATTTACTGGAAGGCTACGCGGAAATGCTGAAGGCCGAGAAGTGATCAAGATTGGAAAGGCATAGGTGGTATGCAAGATTTCATCCTTGATGGTTGCCCTCATCCTTTCGGGCACCTCATCCCAGCCGTCTAACATTAAGAGCACATTTTTGCTTTCAGGACCGCCCAGATAGCCCAGTGCATTGGCCATCAAGCCCCGTTGTTCCTCAGTTCGAAATCCCAGTGCGCGCGCTGCGAATTGGAGCATTTCTGCCTGCGGATTTCGCTCTTTTTCCAGGGAGTACATACGAAGCGGAATGATTATTGGAATCAGGAAATTGCTATCGCTTGAGGAAATTATTTTTCTGGTTAGCCACTTGAGCATGGTGGTCTTGCCTGTGCCAGGTGCACCCACCAGCAATGTGGCGCTGCTGATCCGCTCCAGTATATTTTCTGCTGGCTCGCCGTGGTATTGCGCCTGTTCGTATCTCTTATTTAATACCTCTGACAGAGGTCGATCAGTATCATGGGAGTGATCCAGATCTTCTTCCCAAAATTCTACATCAACCCACACATCCTCAAGGGGAAGCTTTGGAAGGTGTGTAAATGGCAAGTGGATGTACTTCCAGTCAGAATGATTAAAAACCCGATTGGGATAGTCTTCAACTAAAGGTTTTAAGTCTAAGCTTGATTGCGACGACTCAGTGGCATTTGACGAATGCTCTGACCTGATATTGATTCCCGGTACTCGATTTGCAAAAGCTTGCAGCACTCTATCTTTCCAGTTGTGTAGAGCTGCATTTTCGGCGGACATTCCCTTCCGTTGTCTGGCGCCTGCGAGCCGTAGAAGGTCTCGTTTTGGGATGTTTGGATTGTCCTGCAATGCGTTTTGCCAGAGGTATTCCAGGTGTTGCAGATCGGGATCGCTTATGCCCAGGGCTCTCAACAAAATAATTATCCTTGCCTCAATCTCAGTTGTGGGGATATCATGATCAAGTGCCTCTCCTTTGTTGAAGAGTTTTAGAAGTATTTTGTACAATCTTTCCAAAATTGCTGATTATTTTTCGATCTCTTGTTGGCTGGTTTTCACATTCAAAGGATGGGCAATACAAGTATAGCAATATTTGGCAACACAAATTGCCGTAACTGTATTGCTTTTTCTGCTTTCTCAGCGCAAGATGCCGGAGAGACCGAAAATTTGAATATGCATTCTTGTTTGATGCTGGCCTTGGGCAGCAGGTTCTCTGATCTTCACTGTTTTCGCAGCACTAGTCTTCGCCGTTTGCTGTGAAATCCGCCTCCACTCCTGGCTGATGGTTTGTAACGCGGTGGAGAGACTGTGCAAAATAGCCGGGATCGCAGCGGTTATGAGTGCCGATGATGCCGTGGCGGAAGCTCGGCTATGCTAGCTCGACGATAGGAGAGATGGCAGAGCCGAAGCTGTAGCAGGCAGCAGCGGTGCGAATATTAGCGTAGAGCCCGACGGGTGTTGGCGCGTAGGGACTTCGTGTCGCTCCAAAAGAGGTTCGAATGGCTTATAGAAGCTGCGATTTGGCTTTTTTGAGCATGATCTAGCCTTGTACCCCATGTTAATGAATAGAAAAACCTCCTAGATGAGCGGTTTCTGGCCACAATATGGCAAATACAATGTCGCACATTTGACACTTTTGGTATATGGAGCGTCGGCTTGTAATACTTTGAGCGTACATTGATAGAGATCATGCAAATAATTGATCATGGTCATATGGGTCGAATTTCAATTTGTGGAGATTGCTAATGAAATTCGATGCTGCAAAGCGAAGAAGTATTCACACTCTTAATATTAATTATACAATTATGGATTTAACGAGTATTTTAATTTGGGTAGTACTTGGCGCAATCGCTGGTTTTTTGGCTAATATGATTAAGCCAAATGGATTTGGAACAATTGGTACCGTTCTCTCTGGTATCGCAGGCGCTTTTATTGGAGGCTATGTAGGAAACATGCTAGGTATCGGTGGAACCGCGGTTGGTGGTTTATCGATTGCAAGCGTGGTTACTGCTGTGGTTGGAGCCTTGATTTTATCATTCATTTTGGGATTCATTAAGAAAGCAACATAGGCTGAAATCCTAACTAAAATTTATAAGCCATTCCACCAGGAATGGCTTTTTTTTATGCCTTGAGGGTCAAGCTATACCCATCACTTTTGCAGGATAATCAAAATTGATTGAGCCGGTTTACCTATTATGTGCGACTTGGATGGTCCTCCAGATCGACGAAAGAGCCAGGCTCTATTTTTTTCTAGAATCCCAAATCCCCTACCGAATACTCCCCCTGGCTCTGCGATGCCGCACATCCGCGCCCAGATCCCAGGCTGCTGTCAGACCAAAGCGCTGTCCCTGCCAAATGCGGGAATAGGTATTAGTGAAAGTAGGCAAGGTAGCACCACCGCTGTACACGGATAGCTCAAAGAGGTTTCGCACATTTAGAGAAACTTGTAAGCGATCACTTAGGAACTTGCGACTCAGACCAGCATTAAGTCCATAGTAGGGATCGCGATAAGATTGCAGGTATCTCTGGGCACCCCAATAGAAGAAATTTACCTGCATACGGATAGCCATTGGTAGCTTCCCTCTAACGCCCACTTCTGCATTGTAAGTATCGAACGAATTGCCGAAGTCCACGCCTTCATAATAGCCTCTTTGCTTAAACTCGGAAGCCCGTGCTTCACCGGTTAGTTGCCAGCCATCTATAGGTTCATAGCTGAGGGATAAGCCCGCCGAGAGAATTCGTTCCTGATCCAAATTGATAGGGAAATAGGTGACCAGTCCAGTGCTGTCTTGAAGCACTTGCGTGTCGTAGAATCCATCAATGTAGTGAACGGTTAGATCAGGTGCAAGCGTGAAGCGATCACCCTTTATCAGCGCCTTGATCTCATAAAGGTCACGAAAGCTGGGGTCCAAATCCGGGTTGCCAAATTGCAACTCGTTGGGATTTGATATGCCGCCAAAGGGATTCAACTGCCAAAAGCCAGGACGTTGAATTCTCTTGCTGTAGCCAATACTCGCATTGAAGTTCTCTGAAAATTTATGACTGATGGTGGCAGATGGGAATACCCAGTTGTAGGATTTTTTGATGTCTTCTGTTTCTTCCTTAGTATCCTCTACCCGAACATTGGTGTATTCACTTCGCAGACCCATCTGTAGTCCCCATTTTCCTTTTTCGATAGAATATTGAATATATGCAGCGCCTATGCGTTCGTAGTAATCTACCAGGTTTTCCAGATCACGGTAAACTTCAAAACCATCATCCTGCTTTATCTCAGCCAGGTAGTCACTGGATATGATCCTCATCTCACCTCGCAGCCCCAGCTCCAATTTTCCATTGGCACCTAGTTTTTGCTCATAATCGCCCTGCAAGAGGTAGTCATTGCTGGACTCGATGTCACGGGTGCGCAATTGCAATGCCTCATTATTCGTAGGAAATTGCTCTGTAACGATTGTGAGTTCCTGCTCATCATTATCCCAAAAGTCATTTTGAAACAACAGCAAAAACTTGCTACCATCCCTGGAAAAATCCTGCGCCCAGGAAGCTTCAATTTGATGATAGTTTTGCGGCTCCAGATAGTCGTAACTTTGCATCCAATCCCTTTGCAGGTTTTCGGCACCATCGCGATAAGTGTAATTGACCAAAGAGATATCATCGTCGGTTTGATGATACAACGAGTAGGAGGCACTAAGTGTTGTCTTGGCTGTGGGCCTGTAATCCATACCAAAAAACAGGTTGCCGGCACGATCAATACGATCCTGGTCCAGATCTTCTCGCAATATCTGAGTGCCAGTAGGCAGTTGGCTAATTCGCTCCGCGTCGCCAGTACTGAAGTATTTTGAGTAACGCAAGCCAGCATTACCAAAGTAAGTCCACTTGCCTTGCGTTCGGGTGAAGCTACCATCGATGCGATAATCTGTTGGGATACCCATAGAGGCACTAAGCTGTCCTCCCCAGTTCTTTACCGTTTGATCTTTTAAAATTATATTTATAATACCTGCGTTTCCCGATGCTTCGTACTTCGCGGAGGGATTTGTCATGATTTCCACCTTTTCAATGTTGGATGCCGCAATACCTTGCAGAGCATTGTTGTCGGCCAGGGCAGATGGCTTGCCATTGATCAGTACCTTAACTGAAGAATTGCCTCGCAGGCTGACCACACCCTCCGGCGACACGCTTACAGTCGGCACATTATCCAGCACTTCGTTTGCAGTACTACCTTGTGAAACGATATCAGCCCCAACGTCAAAAATTTGTTTGTCGAGTTTCAGGGTCATGCGACTTCGCTCCGCAGTTACAGTTGCACCTTCCAGTTCAAATGCCCCACTTGACATTTTGATATCTCCCAGATCCAGATCTGAATCGAGTTGAATCGTGGTGTCAATACTAGTATAGCCGAGGTACTCAAACCTGACTTTACATGGCCCCTTAGGCACTTTAATAGAAAATAATCCGGTGCTATCTGTACTGGCGCCACTGATCAGTTGCTCCGACAAATCAAATGCCGAGACTGTAGCATACTCCAGGGGCACATCGTAATCCCCATCCACGATTCTGCCGGAGAGATTAACGTCAGGCGGAGAAACGGCGGCTGACAAACCACTTGCGATCAGGATCGCAAACATCAAAAAATAGTGTTTCATAAAGCAATTTGAGGGTTAAACAGTTTGTTACAAACAGGGGCAGGGTGAGGCCATCCTGTTCACTCATTTTTAAAAGGTTCCCAGAGATATCTCCGTTGGTGGTGAACAGCCCGAACAAACGGAATACTTTACGCAGCCATATCACCATTGGCAATCATAATGCCACCTTGCTGTAGCACAAGACTTGGAGCGACGCAGTTCCCGTCGCGCAAGCACCCGGCCTGCTGTCCGTTCCAATCCAGGCACTATCCGCAGCCTTCGTTGCACCGCTATCGCTGTCTCCTAAGGGAGCCACCGCTAGCGGGCACTCAGCGCTGCGGCTAGTACCTGTATTTCCTCTTCCATCAGGGCTATTTTGCAGCGCTTCTCCTACGCGCAGGCAAGGATAAATTATGATTACAGCCCAAAACTACTATAAATTTAGTAGAACTCCTAATTCTTTAGTAGGAATACCTGGTAGATATGAATTTGGCTAAATGGACAGTATGATTGACTCGCTCTTTGATTCCTTGAACATAAAAATAGAATGTTATATATTGTGCTTTCTCCTGTTGCGAACCTGTTGCGAACCTGTTGCGAACCTGTTGCGAACCTGTTGCGAATCTGCTCCGAATATGTATGAATCTTTTCTTCGATTGCCTCCCATTTTTGCAAAACTTCCTCTACTGGAAAGTTTGATTGTGGACCTGTTGTTTTTGGGACTTCTTTTGTTTGTATCCTCAAAGATTGTTTCCTACCTATTGAGACAAAACACTTTGAGCAAATTGATGAAGGCCGAATTTCCTCAAGCAAAGTTCAGCTACGCCTTAATGGGTTTCAAGGGCAGTTCCATTGTAAGAAAGAAGAAATGGTTTCGAAAACTTGCCAATCGAAGGGAGTACGACGCAATAAAAGGAAAGCTGGGAGAGATTGAGTTCAGACTTTCAAGGATTTGCTTGAAGACCAGGAGATCAAGAGTTGATTTCAGTCTTCACAAGACTCTGGACGGTCATTTGTTTCAATTCAAACTACCAGAAACAGTTTTTCCAAATACCTATATAAAGATAAGTTTAGGGTTTAGGGAGCGGCTAAAAGGGGATTTTATCAAACATAAGCGTTTCAGATTTTGGTATAAGACTGACAGACCCGAAGACTTCGATTCAGCTTTTGACTTGCTTCTTCCCTGGATCAATTTCTTGCAGCATGCCAAGGGTTTTTTCCGTGTTGCCGCAAACGGGAATGAGGTCTTATTATTTGTCGAGACTGATGATGAGCTAATTTACCACGGGAGTAAACAGCTAATGGCTGCAGAACTCAGATGTTACCTTCACATTTTAGACTGTTGGGATCAGGGACTATCTAGAGAGGAGATGGAAAAGGAATTTGAGTCTCTGGTCAAGGAATATAGACGTAAGTATGGGGATTGAGGATTTTTTGTTTATCATTGGTTAGCCACCGGCCTGAACTCCCACACCTTGAATATGGCAGATGTCGAGCAAGGTCTGTATCTCTTAAAAATAGCAGATGGAAATCAGGAACTAACAACCAAACTACTGAAGCACTAGACACATTCTGTAAAGGCGATCATTGATCCAATTACGAATAGACGGTGTTGGCCTCCTGAAATCTCAGAATGCGATCTATCACTTCTTTGTCTTTGAGAATTCGCTTGTGACCTAAGCCTGGTCGGTGAGTTTTCTGAGCAGACCGAGTGCCTCAAACAGATTGGTATGGCGGCCGCTTGAATGGCCATGCCCCACAAGATCCAGGGCATAATTCCCCACATGCGCTTTGCTAGTCTTAATTGCAAAGGCTTCTTGATTTGCTGCTTTTTCTTGGTCATAATTTATGTGTTTTGGGAACAGACCGACAAGCAAAAAGCTCCTTTCTTTCGCAGCTAAACTTGGTTTCGACAGAATTATTATCTTGCTCTACCCTTCATACTGGAGTTCTTAATACGATTTAGATATTGAGTATTGGCAATAAAAATGTAAAGCTCTATGCAAATTAGCAATAGTGAGTTAGATGATTTAGGGAAAATTTTCGAACTCTATCGAGTGGCTACGGAGTACATGAAGTCCAAAAAGCAAGTTCATTGGCCTGATTTTCCGGAGGAACTGGTGCTCGGTGAAATAGCGCAAAAGAGGCAATGGAAAATAGTCATTGATGGTCAAATTGCCTGTATTTGGGCCACTGCGCTGAGCGACCCTTTGATCTGGGGAAAGGCAAACGATGAACCTTCGGTTTATATCCACAGAATTGCCACAAATCCTGATTTCCGGGGCAGAAATCTTGTAAAGAACATTGTAAACTGGGCTGATCAGTATTGCAAGGCAAACGCATTGCGGTATGTGCGCATGGATACTGTTGGCTTAAACCAAGGACTTATCAAGCACTATCAAAAGCTTGGTTTTGACTTTTTAGGAACAAAGGAACTTGAAGATTCCAGCGGATTGCCGGAGCACTACAGCAAGGGTCCCGTCTGTT
This sequence comes from Chitinophagales bacterium, assembly GCA_020629005.1. GTDB lineage: Bacteria > Bacteroidota > Bacteroidia > Chitinophagales > UBA2359 > JAHDDV01. The sequence continues at coordinate 259 of JAHDEE010000078.1, read as the reverse complement.
TTTTCCAACGAGCAGTGGAGGCCTAGTATTTCGATTGTTTCAGAGTTAATGAAATTGATCCAATGGGCTGGAAGTTATCGCTATTTATCATAGAGAATCCTGACAAGATCACTGACGAGAAAGTTCTACTGAAGGCGCTCGGAAGGAGTCATTACAAGTTTCTGGAAAACAGTACCTAGTGCTACGCAAACGAAGTCCGCAACAACTTTAAGGGCTTCTATTTCTGTCATCCTTCGTTGCTCGTCAGTCACGTAGCTAA
>JAHDEE010000367.1 GCA_020629005.1 Chitinophagales bacterium | reverse complement strand
CACTGTAGAAGTCAAGGACTTCCATCAAGGTGTTAAAACGACCATCATGCATGTAGGGGGCAGTGAAAGCCAGATTACGAAGGCTTGGCACTTTGAATTTGCCAATATCGTGCTCTTCTTTAGTCACTAATGCCCTTCCCTGATCTCTGTATAGCGTCGACTGATCATGCTTGTCTAGCCCATTGTTGCTAAAGTCAAAGTTGCCGAAAGTAGAATTTGGTCCAGCACTATGACAATGACCGCAATCCCCACCTGATCGCTCTCCCATAAGTCGTATCCCTTCCATCTCCTGTTCGCTGAGCTTGATTTCCCGTTGCATCGCACGATCAAAGCGGGAGCGGAAAGACAACAAAGTCCGCTCGAATTGTCCAATGGCATTTGCGATAAGGATGCTGTCAATGGGGATCGGGCCAAAGACCTCTCGAAACTGATCGAAATAAAACGGCTTTTTACGAACACGCTCAACAGCAATGTCCCAATCAAGATTCATTTCATCATGTGCGGACACAGGATGAAAGACCTGCTCTTCGATGCTGCTTGCTCTGCCGTCCCAAAACAATGCGGGCATCATCGCTAGATTGAATAGAGGCAGTGTATTTCGCTTTGCCATGGCGCCATCATCCCCTTCACTAAATCTCTTGGGACCATCGGAGAACGCCGCCTCTTGCCGATGACAGGTAGCACAGGAAATGGAATGGTCACGACTAAGTATCGGGTCGTAAAACAAAAAACGACCTAGTGCTACGCCTTCCTCTGTAGGCTCATTGTCGCTGATTTCAATCTTACCGAAGTGATTCGGCAGAGAATCAGCAGTATAGCCTTGCGGCCAGACGCCAGCGTTCTGGGGGCCTGGACTGCAAGTATAGAAGACGGCAAGTAATACTGCCACAAGCTCTGGCACGTGGTAGCTTCTTTTCATGGCTGAAGCAACACCTTAAAGGTCTCTTCACGAAGATTGGTTTTCACTTTTAAGAAGTAGACACCTTTCGGCAAATCTCCAATATCTATCCAGAATTTCGTGGGACTTTTTCCATATTGGCGTACGGCTTGGCCTTGCATATTCCAAACTTCAATCGACTCAATGATGTGGTAGTCCGGGAGCTTCTCTGTTAGAATCTGAATTCGTCCTGAACTTGGATTTGGCCCGATACTCATGTAGGTTCCTTCAGGTACAAGATCCTCCAAAGTATGTGGTGTCACTGATTGGAAGTGAAGGTTATCGATCATCCAACCTTCGTGTTCACTTGGCACCTCGTCCGAGACCATTCTAAAGCGAAAATGAAGTGTGTCTTCAGTGTAGAAAAAGTTCGCATCGAGACACATCCAAAGGTGTCGCCATGTGAGATCAGTCCCGCTGAATGCCATATCCCCAGAGGAAAGTACGCCTAGATTTGCTTCATCAAAGCCAAATACCTCATACACAAATGGATTGTCAAAAATATTGACCCAGTCACTAGTATCATTAGCTTTGAATTCTACAATACCGCCATCATTGCTGAGACCAAAGTCGATCTTTTGTACCCAGTTAAAAGTGGTGTACTCACCAAAGTAGCCAGAATCATTTACAACTTCTATTGTCAGAATGGACTCATTGTTCTCCGGATAGTATTCTAGTGTATCTGTGATAGCAACGTTTGGGGCTGTGGATGCTTCGTTAAACAATAACTTCTGCGGGGGACCGATTTGCCAAAGATTGTTAGCAGTGGAATCCGTAAAGTAGTGCATCCCTTCTTGCCCATCGAAATACTGAGAGCCATACTGGGCCACTGCAGTCTGCCAAAACAAGGAGCAAAAGATTAACAATATGGATATGGGTCGGATCATGGCCTAGGATTTAGTTGTTTTGATGCATTAATTGCAAAGTAGAATTCGGGCAAAAGAACTGCTGCCTTGTCCCGTGCATTGCAGAACATAATGACCAGCGGACAAAAAGCGAAGATCTAACTGATGGTCTTCTGAGCTATAATCTTGCTCATGCACAAGCTGACCCACCATGTCATAAACAGTTAGTTTGGATGGTAGTTGAAGCGGATCTAGGCTCAGGGAGATCAAACCCAAGCTGGGATTTGGAAATGCGTTCAACTCTGCCCCTACGGGATTCAGGTCGGCACCAGACAAAGGGACTCCAGAATTCCGATAATAGCTGAGAATGCCATGTTCACTGCTTGCGATCAAGTCCATATATCCATCTTGATTAACATCAGAAACCAGTGTCAAAACATCTGCTGAGTGGGAGAAGGGATCAGAAAACAGCTTATAGCTGTCAAAGTCACCACTGTCATTTCTCTTGTGCACATGCTCTCCAGCAATGATTTCGGATTGACCATCGTTGCCAAGATCAACCAGATGTAGGTTACCAACTGGGTATCCGGGTGTCAGTTGCATTGTATTTCCTGTGTAGTAGGCATTTTCAAAGACGAAGATATTGATTCTGGAATGGTTACTATGGCATATGTCCGGAGACCCGTCCTCATTACAATCCAATACTCTGTAATAGCCCTCGCTTGTCACTGGAATTGATAGCACTTGGGCCTCTATGGCGAGACCATCAGCGGAGCCTTCGTAGCACCTTGCTTCGTCACTTGTGAAGACAATTAGATCCTGATATTGATCGTGATTCCAATCAGTGAATTCAAAACGTGTATCTGCTATACTTCGGAAATGTGCAAATGAATCCGCTATCGCCCCTTGCTCATTCTCAAGAACCATAAGTCCTGGATATTCACCGACTAGATCAACACAAGCTAACAACTCTTTGTATCCATCATCATCGTAATCTACCACTTGCATGAGCCATACCTCCTCTAATGCCATTTGCGAAACAATCTCCCCTCCAGAATCTAAGCTAAAAATTAAAAGGTCTTGGTCAATGTGCAAGAGTACTTCAACAATGCCATTGTTATCTAAATCCTCCACCAGTAGTTTTGCAGACTGGTGTTCCTCAACTCTGGCAATGGGTATGGGCTGTGCTTCACCCGCCTCCTGCCAGTTCCGAAACATGACCAACTGTCCTGTCAAACCACAACTAGCAAAAATCTCCTTTTCTCCGTCTCCATCTATATCAAAATCTGCAAGGCTGTTAAATTGTGTAAGCTTTTGAAGAAGTGGCTCCTGCTGCTCATAATCTGATGAAGGGTCAGTAATCACAAGTCGGTTAGTGGTCGTGTAAACAAGTTCTTGCAACCCATTACCATCAAGGTCTCCAGTCAGTGTTTGAATGTGTACAAATGGGGTGTTATTCGGGCTCGCTCCTACAAATTCTAGTCCTGTGTTTGTACAATTATAACAGGCTGCAACACCTGCCTTCCTTAGCATGATCTGTGATTCAGAAGGGTCGGTGAAGTGACCAAAATCCAGAAAAGTATAATCGTGAAGGATCTCAGGTGTATCCATCAGTGCTCCAAACCAATCTGCTTCACCGGTACCATAAGACATATATCTATATGACTCATCGACTCGCAAGATTAGGTCGAAATAGCCATCCCCATTCAGGTCGCCAATTTTGATCTTTTCTATGGCTTCCGGGCAAGTCAAGATTTCAAAGGTCTCGAAAGTGCCATCCTTCTGATTGACCTGTAGACTTAGTACATTTCCCAACCAATAAAGAACGTCGTCAAAACCATCAGCATTCACATCCCAGAAGATTACTCGCTCAAAGGCAAGGCTGGAAATCCAGTTTAGGTAGACCGTAGAATCGCTGCTGAAGCTTTGATTATCCCTCAACTGAATACCATAATTCATCGCTATGATATCGGGATAGTCATTGCCATCAAGGTTACAAAAACCTCTAATGGAGTTTTCACTGAAGACCTCGATCGGCATTCCTGATCCTACTTCGTGTCGCATCAAGAAGGTGAAATTTGCTGGCTGGTCAAAGACGATATCCAAATCTCCATCTCCCTCGATATCTACAATCTGTAGATTGTTTAAGCTATAGCTGATGTCAAAATCATATCGATCCCAAGTTGATACCGGCCCCTCTTGTGCTCTGAGCCAATACTTATTCGTAAGTAGATCATCACTACCATCCCCATCAAGATCGACAAGGGCAAGAGCGGGCCAGAAATCCAATGACTGATATTGGTAGATGTTTCCTTCATGATGAAACTGGGCTTGAACACTGCCATACAAGCAGAGCAAGACTAGCATGAGGTAGCGACTTCTATGCATTGCAGGCAAAATTTCATTATACAAGCATATATACGAAA
>JAHDEE010000366.1 GCA_020629005.1 Chitinophagales bacterium | reverse complement strand
TTTCGTATATATGCTTGTATAATGAAATTTTGCCTGCAATGCATAGAAGTCGCTATCTCATGCTGGTCTTGCTCTGCCTGTATGGCAGTGTTCAAGCTCAGTTTCAGTATGGAGGAAATATCTACGAATATCGAGCATGGGATTTCTTGCCCGCTATTGCTTTTGTCGATCTTGATGGAGATGGTAGCGATGATCTGCTCACGAGTAAATATTGGTTGAAAGGACAAGAGGGACCAGTTTCCTCTTGGGGTCGATATGATTTTGACATCAGCTATAACTTATACAATCCCCTGATGGTGGATATCGAAGGAGATGGCGATTTGGATATCGTCTTTGACCTGCCAGCAAATTTCACCTTCTTGATGCGACACGAAGCAGGAGTAGGAATGCCCATTGAGGTCTTCAGCGAAAACTCCATAAGAGGTTTTTGTAATTTGGATGGCAATGCCTATCCCGATATCATAGCAATGAATTACGGAATTCAGCTGAGGGCCGATGAAAGCTTCAACAGCGATTCTACAGTCTACCTAAACTGGATACCCAATGTTTCCTTTGATAAGGCTATTTTCCAGGATTTCAATCAGGATGGATTTGATGAAATACTGTATGCCGTGGCAAATGATTTGTGGATACAAATCAACAACCAGGATGGCACTTTCGAGTCTGTCGAGATCTTGACTTGCACAGAAAGTATCGACGACATCACTGTTGGAGATCTTAACGCTGATGGTATTTCAGATCTATTACTGCGGTCCGGTAGTAAGTATGTATGCATGACATACGGCACAGGCGAAGCTGACCTGTTTGGGGATATGCAGCTTCCGCCTCAAGAATTGGATGTATTTTCTCAGCTCGATTTTGGTCATTTTACCAACGAGAGCCAAACTCAGATCTTGGCCAGAAATGACAGTTTAGCAGCATGCTATGACTGCACCAGCACTGGTCTGGAGCTCGCAGGTTCCAGTACTAACGGTACAGAATACATGTATGCGCAAACCCTGGTTGGAGACCCAAATGGAGATGGCTTGGAGGAGTTGATTTACACAGGAGTAAACAAGATGGTGATGACTTTTCCTTCAGCAAATTTTGCGCAAGCTGCCCCAGTCTTTAGAAAGCCCGCTCAATTTAATAGCCTGGCAAATTTTGATCTTGATGGTGATGGACAGAAGGAAATCTTTGCCAGTTGTGGTAGCTCAGGCCAGCTGGCCATGTTTAAGGATTGGCAAGATACAGGGCAAGCTGAGCCCTTGACGATCGCCGATGTAGGACAGCACCTAGGCGCAAATCTATTGGTAGACGATTTGAACGATGACGCTGTTGCAGAGCTTTTCTTGATCGCTGACCAGCGCCTTTGGATTTTTCAGTCCTTTTCGAATGGAGTGATTGTTTCGCAAGAGATGATCGAGAACATAATGGAAATGCAGATTGTGGACTACGACAATGATGGCTCTAGGGAATTACTGGTGAGTTCTGTTGTATCCGGACAGGAAACTGAACTTTTGGTTCTGGAAAATGAGCAAGGGATCTTAGCTGATACCCTATCTCTGATTCGATCAATTGCAGATAGTAATTTTGCTTTTGCCGATATGAATCAGGATCAATATCAGGACTTATTGGTTTTTGCCAATGAGGGGGTCAAGTTTTACGAAGGCTCCTCAGATGGACTTGCTATTGATCCCAGAGTTCTCTCTATCCCAATGCTGAATTATGGCTCCTATGGTACGGCCGACTACAATGATGATGGTTTTCCGGATATTGCCTTCACTACAACCCAGCGAATTGACATTTTTCCTTTTGAGAATTCCTATTGGACGCAAGATACAATTCAATTGACTCCAGGCTACTGGTCCTCAAACCAGCACCTTGTCGATTTTTTTGGTGATGGTCGATCTGAGCTGGTGTGTGGAGAAATGATACATAAGCAAGACGAAAACGGAGGATATCGGAGTTACCAAATCTTCGACATTCCATACACACCCAGCTCATCGGTATTGACATTGGTTGATGATGTGAACGAAGATGCTTTTCCAGATGTAATAGCAAGTAGCGCACTTGGTGTTCTCAGCTATCATCTGAATTCTGGGGTTCCCTTGTCTAGTACCGACCTGAATCCCATAGGGGCAGAATTAAAGGCATTTCCGAATCCCAGCTTGGGTTTGATCTCCCTGAGCCTAGATCCCCTTCAGCTACCATCCAAACTAACTGTTTATGACATGGTGGGTCAGCTTGTGCATGAGCAAGATTATAGCTCAGAAGACCATCAGTTAGATCTTCGCTTTTTGTCCGCTGGTCATTATGTCCTGCAATGCGCAGGACAAGGCAACAGTTCTTATGCCCGAATCCTACTTTGCGATTAATGCTTCTCAAATAACTAAATCCTAAACCATGATTCGACTCATATCCTTATTATTGATCTTTTGCTCCTTGTTTTGGCAGACTGCGGTGGCGCAGTACAGCTACCAGTACTTTGATGGACAAGAAGGGATGCATTATTATGCTGATTCCACACAAAGTAACGTGTGGCAAGTTGGTCCGCCACAAAAGTCGATTTTTAACGCTGCGTCCACTCATCCGAATGCTGCTGTCACGGACACAGTGAATTACTATCCAGAGAATAATGAATCAACGCTCACATTCGAAGTTTCGAATGATTATGGTTTTTACGGCGGCTATACGACGATAAATTGGCGGCAAAAAATTGACTTTGGTCCTAGTAATGATGGTGGTATCGTGGAGATACGCTCCAATGATACAAGTGAATGGGCCAACATCTTTGACAACCCATATGTCTATGAAGTTTTTGGTTTTGTTCCCGAAAATCTGGGCACACTTTCAACGGGAGATTGGGCCTTTAGTGGGACGGATACGCTGTGGAGGCACATCTGGCTGTGTCTTGAATCAGATTTTTACGCTACTGATTTGTCCCTTCAAATACGATTCAGAATGGTGTCCGATGATATTGCTAGTGAGCATGAAGGCTGGATGATTGACAACCTGGCTTACGAAACGATTTTTCCCCACACCCTGGAGGACCTTGTGGCTGACGGAATATATATGACAGTGGGTCCTAACCCAACTTCAGGCCGGATTCAAATTCTCAGCGAGAAGATTCCTGATTACCACATCATCGAGTCGATTGAAGTTTGGAATATGCAGGGACGAGCCGTACGGCAATATGGGAAAAGCCCCACGAAATTTTGGATAGATATTGGAGATTTGCCGAAAGGTGTCTACTTTATAAAAGTGAAAACCAATCTTCGGGAAGAGACCTTTAAGGTATTGCTACAGCCATGAAACTAAGCTATCTTATGCTGGCGCTTGTGGCTTCACTACTGGCTATCTGTTATACCTGCAGTCCAGGCCCCCAGACGGCTGGCGTTTGGCCGCAAGGCTATATTGCCGATACGCTGCCCAATCATTTTCGCAAGATGCCAATCAGCGACAATGAGCCTACAAAGGAAGGAGTAGCACTAGGTCGCTTTTTGTTCTACGATCCGATTCTGAGTCGTGACAGTACTATTTCCTGTGCTACTTGCCATCGCCAAGAGGCGGCCTTCTCAGACGGTCCCAAAAGATTCAGTGAAGGAACTGATGATGTCAGAGCCAAGCGAAATACCCTGCCTTTATTCAATTTGGCGATGATGCCCAAGCTGTTTTGGGATGGTAAAGCCAGCAGTATTGAAGAGCAGGTGTTTCATCCCGTTTCAGCTCATGATGAGATGAATCTTGATTGGGATACCGCTGTCGAGCGGGTTCGCAAAGAGCCATTCTATGCCGATCAGTTTGCAGCTGTCTTTGGTCCACTTGCTATCGATAGCCAGCTCATCGCAAGAGCCATTGCCCAGTTTGAACGAACGCTGCTTTCTTATCGATCGCGCTTTGATCGCGCTCTGCAGCGGGAAATCAAGTTGACTGAACAGGAGCTGGAAGGTATTCGCCTAATGGGTGAACACGCTGGTGGGGATTGCGGTCATTGCCATTCCGGAGGGCCAAATTCAACCTTCGGTAGTTTTGAATTCCGAAACAATGGTCTCGACGATTTCCAGAATCCTGAACAGTATAAAGATCGTGGCAGAGCCGATATCACTAGGCTGGATAGCGATATTGGCAAATTCAAAGTGCCAAGCCTTCGTAATCTGGCTTTCACTGCCCCATACATGCATGATGGTCGTTTTAACACCTTGATGGAAGTCCTTGACTTCTACAGTG
>JAHDEE010000077.1 GCA_020629005.1 Chitinophagales bacterium | reverse complement strand
GGAAGATCCAACCTTTGAAACCGGTATCAAGATTGAGATGCTAGATTCAGGGAAACAACAAAAAGCACTAATATTTGCCGAAGATGGAGAAGAGGCATTACGGAAAATTTGGAGCTCAAAACCTGGTTGGTTTTCTGCTTCATTTGGACCGTTTAGACGGTTTACTGGCGGAAACAAGGACTGGGAAAAAGTTTATTATTCAAACCCGAAGGCAGCATCTCACCTTTCAGTGTTTGGTGAGGATGTAGCTTTGACTGAAAGTCTTCAATGGCTAAAAGATCTAAATTACAAAAGGCTAGAAGGCGATGACTATTCGGAGAGGTTCCTCAAGAATCTCTTGAGATTTATTAATGAGGGTCAACTATTGCCGCACAACATCAAGATAGCCGAAATCACTTCCGAAGGAATGTACTTGCAAAATGGGGAGCCTGGTCCGATCGATGTACTTGAAATGAGTGACGGATATCGCTCCGTACTAAGCATGACATTTGAAGTGATCCGGCAAATGGAGGCAAATTTGGGCTCTGAAGATTTGTTTGAGGAAGTAGATGACTACGTTGTGATTAAGGTTCATGGAGTGATTTTGATCGATGAGATTGACGTGCACCTACATCCAAGCTGGCAAACTCGAATAGGTCAATGGTTTGTAAAGCATTTTCCAAATATTCAGTTTATAGTAACTACCCATAGTCCACTGATCTGCCGTGCTTGTGAAAATGGTTCTATTTGGAAACTTCCACTTCCGAACACGGATGAAGTGTTTTCTGAAGTGTCAGGTGTTGAAAGACAAAGGCTCATTTCTGGTAATATACTAGATGCTTATGGTACTGAGTTGTTTGGTGCTTCCGCGGTTCGTTCGCGGCAATCGGCTGGAGAACTTGCGGAACTTGGTGAGCTGAATGCTTATTATGCTCTTGGGCAGTTAACAGAAGAGGAGGAGGAGCGAAGAAGAAAGTTGTTGAAAATACATGCTACCGATGATCCCGCTGGCTTCTAGAAACCTCTCCGCGCCTACCCAGGCGATCCTGGATGAACGGCAAGCTCTTATTGATGCTGAGCCCACCTTCGATGCCCAAAAGAATGCTGCAACAAGACTTTGGAAAGGAAAGTCTAGAACAGAGGCCCGTAAATTAGCTTTCCAAGAGGTTCGGACAGTGCTGGCTGATATGTGCCCTGTTAAGGGAATCTGTCCATACTGCGAGCACAATGAAGATTCTGATATTGAACACATCATACCAAAAAGCTTTTATCCGGAAGCAACCTTTGTTTGGGAAAATTACTTGCTTGCTTGTAAGCTCTGTAATATGACTTACAAGTGGGATCACTGCTATGTTCTTGATCACCTAGGTGCTGTACTCAAAATTCCTAAAGGTGCACTACCACCCAACTCTGACACAGCATTCATTAATCCCAGAACAGAATCTCCAAATGATTTACTTCTGCTAAACTTGAAAACATTTCAGTTTGTGATCCCTCGAAATCTGAGCATAAGTGAATACAATAAGGCACTGACGACAATCGAGATATTGGGTCTCAATGAGCGTGAGCCCCTAATAAGAGCACGCGAATCTGCACATTCCTTTTTCTATGATACACTTGATCGTCTTTTGAGAATTCTTGAATCCAATTCAATAGAAGAGCTGAGAGAAAATCTAAGACCAAATGCGGGAAGAACGAGCCCCAATAAGCCTCTAGATGACCACAAAGCCTACTTCAGGGATAGCTTTAGAAATGCTATCCAATCGCATCAGCATCCCGCCGTATGGCATGCAATCAAACTTACCGGTAGAAAGGTAGATCGCAAATGGCATAGATTGTTCGAGGGTCTTCCGGAGGCCTTGACTTGGTAGGAGAAGTGCTTGCTGCGAGAAACAAAAAAGCTAACGCGAAAGACCCACCGTTCAAACTAGCCTCGATCGCAGCGGCTACGAAGTGCCAGCATGCGCCAGTGACTGCCAGGCACAGGGCGGCTCGCCCCTCAAGGCGAGACGTACTGTGCCGTGCAGGAACAAGCAGGCTGGTACTGAGTAATAGCGGAGAGCGAGAAGGAGGCAAACGCGAAGGTGTATGTTTCGCTCCAAATCTTTACTGTCTGTGGTTTGTCAAATGCAGAAAAATATAGATGATTGTGCATATGGGTTCTTTTGTGCAATAGAATAAATGACTAAATTGCATATGCCCCCTATTCGCTTGGCGGTGTCTTTGCAACCTCAGCTAACGCAGATAGACCTAACCCAAAGCCTTTTATTGCTTAGCCCTTCACCCTATAAATATTGAAACTATGAACATTGCAAGATTGATTTTGATGCTATTGATCAGCAGCTTTTGCTTATTCACACAGTACCGGGCAGTTTGGGCGTTGCCCCTTCCAGCCTGCCCAATCTCTTCTGAACCGATAGAGACACTTACGATTTGTGAAGGTGAGGTGCCCTCCTTGCCAAATGGTGTCATACAGGCTGCTATAAGTGACCCGGACGCTGAGGCGGTTGGTGCTCCCAATCCGCAGATCAGCTGGTACACAGATGTTAGTCTTTCTACACCCTATTTCGGTGATGCGTTGCAACATTCGAATGTGGACCACTGCTCGACAGAACAGGTTAGTCTTTTTGCGGCGATAACATGTGCCACAGACAATTCCTTGATTAGTGCTGGTGTTGTGAATGTGACGATTTACCCGCAGCCTACGCCGCCAGTTATCAGCAAGGATGATCAAGAATGTAATTATACTTTGCTATTGAGCTGTCCTACATTGGATAATCTGGTTAGCAGCAACTTTCCCCTATTGCAGAACCCAGGTGATCCTCCAGGAGCTGCGACACTGGAGTTGGACAATGGTGGGGGCTGTAATGAGGTATTTGCCGTGCCATACGATGGTTGTCCTGCGTGCCCATCTTCGTCAGAGCCGAATTTGGAAGCCACGGTCTGCTCTGGCGAAACTTTGTCTTTACCAGATGCAGCCATTCGCGAAGCAGTATTTGACCCTTCTTCAGTTGCAGCAGGTGCTCCAGAACCCGTTATCACCTGGTTTGTAGATATTTCGCTAACAGTACCTTTTATCGGTGCAGCTCTGCAGCATAGCAATGCCGATCCCTGCCTGACTGAAACAGTGGTGTTATATGCCGCAATCGTTTGTACTTTGGACAATTCAATTTTGTCTGCTGGTTCTCTAACAATCGAGGTCTATCCTCAGCCCCAGGCCCCTACAATCACGCAAACGGATGGTTTATGCAACTATCAGCTCAATCTTTTTTGTCCAACACTAGATTCTGTGTTAGGAAGTGACTTCGCAAATGTAGCCGCTCCCGGGACACCAGGAGGAATTGCGATTCTAACTTTGGGAAATAACGGCAATTGCTTAGTTGATTTTCATGTGCCTTACAGTGCATGCGAAGAACCTACCTCCCTGGAGCAATCAGCTAGGGGCCACATAGAGAAACAGGAGCAGTTACGGCTTAGTCTTTTCCCAAACCCTGCAAATCAGTTCCTGTGTTTAGAAGGGCTGGGGGAAGTAGCCAATTATGAAATATTGGACATTCAAGGCAGAACTCATCTTCGAGGAAGACTGCAAGCTTCCTCATCTGCTTTGCATATTGGAGATCTTCAGTCTGGCCATTATTTTCTCCGTCTCGCTACAGACGGCAAGCAGCAGAGTTTACGTTTTTTGATTCCCTGAATTAGATAATAACAAAAAGGCCAAAGCGATTATTCTCTCGCTTTGGCCTTTGTTCGGATCGTGATTACAATTCTGAATTTACTCCACTACAAATCTTCTGATATGGTGATCATATCCTTTGGTAAGTACCATGATGTACATGCCCGGAGCAAAACCTGGCAGCTCATGATTTAGGACATGGTTTCCGGCTGGTAGCACGAGTCTTTGATCAACATGACTGCGCCCGACAATGTCGTAAATCATCACTGATACTTCTTCTTCATTGTAGAGTTCCAGGCCTATAAAGACTTGATCGGAAGTTGGTGATGGATAGGGCTTGCCGACATTAATGTCCCTGTCGTCTCGGAGCAAGCTCACGATGCCTGAAGACATTGTGGTGACCCCGCCGAAATCGGTGTCTTTGAGTCGATAGTAGGAGAGTCCTGCCCTGGCTTCTGTATCGAGGAATTGGTACTGGTGTACCTGATCGCTGGAACCATTCCCAGCAATGGTTCCAATAGCCTCGAAGTGCTGCCCATCATAGGAACGTTCCAATGTGTAGTAGGCATTATCTACTTCACTGAGACTAGACCAATAGAGTTGGTTTCCTTCTGCCAGCACCTCTCCGTGAAAATCAAGCAACTCTATGCTGGTTGTAACGCAGTCGTAGAGCAGCGTAGTGTAGGTAGCATTGCACTCTGGCCTGTTGAGGATGCTGATGGTATAGTTATAGCCCAGTAGATTGGGGAATGGACCATCGGTCAAGCTGCCTGACATTACTCCATTGTATCCGCTGCTACTGGTAATCATGTATTGACCACCTGAAGCTCCGGTCGCACTTAAGACGACATAGTATTCACCTGTTTCTTCATCACAAATGACGGTGAGTTCGGAAGCAAATTCTCCGCAATCAGCAGGGTACAGACCACCATCGAAATCAAGATCGCCTGTTGCCAAAGTAACCAGGAAGTTGTTGGTTCTACCTTGGAAGAAATCATTGTCAATATCATCAGGAGCCTGGGCCGGTAAGGTCCATTGATAACCGTCTGGTGCCTCGGCAGTTAGTTTGTACAGGCCAGTATCCAGGTTGAAGAATACGTAGCCTCCAAGCTCATCTGTATAGGTAGTCTTGACAATCGTATTGTCGGCATATCTCAAAGTGACTGGGATGCCTACGATGCCTGGCTCAAGATTATCCTGTGCTCCGTTTTGGTTGGAATCTAGCCAAATTCTGCTGCCGATAATATCAGCTGATTGTATCCCACATTCCGGGATCGGAATATTGTCGCAGTCACAGGTTTCGTCGTTGAAGTCATCAGCTGTGCAAACATCACCATCGTCGCAGTTTGGCGGCTGCTGTGGATTGTGCACGCAGCTGCAGGTCAGTGAATCGTAGATGTCTTCTGTATAGCAATTGCCATCATCGCAGTCCGGTTCTTCAAGGGTAGTGTGGATGCAGTTGCAACTTGTGTTGTCAAAGGTATCTGAAGTACTGCAATCATTATCATCGCAGTCTGGTAGCTCTGATGTTGCTTCGTGCAGACAGGTACAAGTCGACTCATCGTAAGTATCGACTGTGAGGCAGTTTTGGTCATCGCAAATTGGTGGGGCGATTGCCTCATATACACACTGGCAGCTGGCTTCATCATATATGTCTATCGTGAGGCAGTTTTGGTCATCGCAAATTGGAGGAGCGATGGCTTCATATACACACTGGCAGCTGGCTTCATCATATATGTCTATAGTGAGGCAGTTTTGGTCATCGCAAATTGGTGGTGCGATTGCTTCGTACACGCATTGACAGTTTTGCTCATCATATATGTCTGTAGTGAGGCAGTTCAGATCATCGCAGATTGGTGGTGCGATTGCTTCGTACACGCATTGACAGTTTTGCTCATCATATATGTCTGTAGTGAGGCAGTTTTGGTCATCGCAGATTGGAGGAGCGATGGCTTCATATACACACTGGCAGCTGACTTCATCATAGATATCTGTAGTAAGGCAGTTTTGGTCATCGCAGATTGGTGGGGCGATTGCCTCATATACACATTGACAGCTGGCTTCATCATAGATATCTATAGTGAGGCAGTTTTGGTCATCGCAAATTGGTGGGGCGATTGCCTCAAATACACACTGGCAGCTGGCTTCATCATAGTTGTCTATAGTGAGGCAGTTTTGGTCATCGCAAATTGGGGTTTCCAACTGCTCATGAACACACTCGCAGCTATTGAAGTCGTAGTAGTCCAAGGTAGCGCAATTGCTATCATCACAAGTTGGGGCTTCAATAGGGATGTTCTGGCAATCACAGATGGAGTAGTCAAAATAATCCATAGTGCTGCAATCCCCATCATTGCAGAGTGGACCTACATGTTCGATTTCGCAGGTGTAGTGATTGAAAGAGTCAATCGTGTACACACAGCCATCGTCCGGATCGGGCTCTACGTTTACGCAGGCGCAAATATCTGTATCATAGTAATCCTCCGTTAGCTCGCAGTCGTCATCGCAGACTAGTGGCTCAATGGCCTCATACTCACAGGTGCAGGTCTCCGTATTGTAGCTATCTACTGTATTGCAATCATTGTCGTTGCAGTCCAGTAAGGGTAATGTTTCGTGTACGCAAACACAAAGTTCCGAATCGAAATAATCCACAGTAGTACAGTCGAGATCATCGCAGGTCTCATCGCTTATCGGGATTCCTGGAATGCACTGGCAGCTTGCCTCGTCATAGCTCTCTATTCCATTGCTGCAATCGCCATCATCACATTGCAAGGGTTCTACGGGTTCTCCTGGATCGCACTCACAGGTTAGCGGATTATAGGTTTCGATTCCGTTGCTGCAAATGCCATCATCACATGCTTCCGTTCCAATAGTACCAGCTTCACATTCGCAGGTCAGTTCATTGTAGAATTCCAATCCGTTACTGCAGTCGCCATCGTCGCAAAGGAGCGGCTCTTGGGGTACTCCAGGATCGCAAGAACAGGTCTCTGGATTAAAGGTCTCAAAGCCGTTGGCACAGATTCCATCATCACAGATCGTGGTTTCTTCGTATATGCAGGAGTCGGAATCATCGCAGACTGCATCTGGGTTAAAATTGCAGGCGGTCACGTCCATGCAAGCGGCGAGACCTTCTGTACCTTCGCAGTTGCAAGTCTCGGTAATTACATCATCTATAGTACAGGCATTTCCGTCATCACAGGGGTCACCTATAGCCCCTATGTTGGCATTATTGTCATCACAATCCTCCTCAATACAAATGCCGTCTGCATCCAGGTTTCCATTGGGGCAATTGCAATTGGGCGCTTCCGCCCCTTCTTCCACACAGAAGAAGTTGCCATTGCATGCGTAACCGGTACAGCTTGCCTGACACATTGCAAAATCGGTTAACCAAAAGTCTACACCATCTAGTTCACATCCGGGGATGGCAATGCTAAAAGTATCGTCACCATTTGGTTGGATCAAGCGGCTTCCCAGCTCACTGCTGAGGGAGAAGGGGCCAACTCCGCCACTAATGATCCCACTTAAAAAGAGACTGTCATTGATGCACTCTCCGCTTATCTCCAAGCTCAAATTGCAATCCAGATCGTAAGTACAAGGAGCTGTCCCTTGTAGCTCAGTGAAGCAGTTTGTCTGCTGACTCAGGTTACTTAAAGCGATATCGTATGGACGTCCGTATGCATAGGGGCCGAAGCTGATCTCCGTAACGGTTCCATCGTCAGTGAAGTACAGGGTATCCAACTCACCAAACACATTCCCGACTTCGTATACACTGTATTCACTCCCATCGGCCAGGGGATCCAAGTCAAAACTCAGCTCATAGGAGCCATCAGCAAAGCAGGTAATGCTCGGCTCCGCATCAGCTCCGATACATTGACATCCCGAGCAGTCTCCACCACAGTCTATCCCTGTTTCCGATCCATTTTGTATGCCGTCGTTGCAGGTGGATGTACAAAGCGTACTGAAGCTCCACTTAAAGAGCTCGGTTTTTTGGTACCCCAGTCCCGTTGAACCCGTAAAGCCCAGCCAGACGCCTTCATCTACATCATCAATTAACTCGTAGATGCTTAAACCGACAGTTATTAGTGGATTCACAGCATCATCAAAAAAGACATAAAGCGAATCCAGGTCATAATGTAGTCTGAACTGGTGAATCTCCCCATCAATCAGCTCATCAGCGATGGCTACGGAGCCATAAGAAATGTTTCCGTCGGTTTGTTCGACCGCAATGTGATTGCTGTTGATGTCGCCTGGATTGGCAAAGGTGTCAAACTCGATGGCTATTCCGTTTTCAATACCAGCATAGCCAATACCACCTCCCGCCTGGCCAAGTTGATATGGATCGGAGTTTTGAATGACAAAGGCAAATCCGTCAGCCCCGCCTCCTAGGCCTCCTCCCTGAGAAAGGCGAAGCTCGAAGGTAGAAGTAAAGCCTAGCGAAAGTAATTGTTTGTTAGCAGTGTACCAACATGCACCTCTTTGACCTGTAGCTGCTTCGTGAAGCACAAGTGAAGTGTCTGTGAGGTAAGAATTGCCAGTAAGGTTGAGCGCCAGGGAATCCCACTCCCCTTCGAAGTAAAAACTGGCACAGTCTGAACAAGGGTCAAAGCAGGTGGTCAGCAGCGATACTTCAGCAGCCGCAGAGTAGGTACAACCTTCAGCAGTGCTTATTTCGACACTGTATTCACCCGCCTCGGTAACATTGATTGCAGCTGTTTCTTCGCCGGTAGACCAAAGGTAGCTTAGGCCCGGATCAGTGCCGTCAGTGGCTTCCAAGAGCACAGTCTCGCTATCTTCCGATTGCACAAAGTCTGGCAATGTAATTTCAGGCCTTGTAGGGTCTTCGATTTCAAAGGGAAAAACGATGCTACAGCCGGAAGGTGCTCCTACTGTCAGAAAGTGATTTCCGGCAGGCAGCATCATAGTGCTTTCACCCGATGTCCCGTTGCTCCATGTGTATGATAGAGAATCGATTACATTGTCAACTGAAGCAGCACCTAGCGCAAGATTGCAACTGTCATTGACCAGCATTAACTCTGGTGGAGTAACCGCAATGCAGGGGATGTCTTGTGCTGGATCATTGTAATTGATCCCGGAATCCAGGCCATATATAGTTAAGTTTTCCGGTAATTCTCCGCCATCGACACCGGTAAAGTTAGACACGATGATCGTATTGCTTACGTCTGCAAGAGAGGTAGCGCTACATGCTACTACATTTGTTTGTGAGAGCCCTTTGGTTTTCACCCGTACCATCACTTCACCAGTGATATCTACAGTAAAGATGTTTACTCCTGGATTGGCAGTGACTTTCAACACGGCATTCTCACTTGGTGTGCTAGGGCTCCAGGAGTCAAGACCAGTAGTTTCCGCGTTCAAGCTAATTGTTTGATCACCGACAGTAGCCGTTAGTTCCGCTTTTGCTACAGAAACATCCGGGGCATTGTTGCAGAAGAACTGAAAGGCATTTAGGTAGGCAGACAGATGAAGTGGCAATTCAATGATTTGAGCTACGCTCGATCCATTGTATACCTGAATTCGATCATCATAATCCACCGTATTGCTAACCTCGTTGACAATGGCAAAATTGCTGAAAGCATTTGCGGCATATGCAGAAAAGACTCCTTGGTAGTTGATCAGATCATAGCTGCATCCGATGGTAGGGTCAAACAGGTTATTGGCTACAGAAGCGAGGTTCGAGCCGCTGCTATTGATGAGGTAATTTGGGACTGACTTACTCAGCCCTGAAGCCGAAACAGCCAATTCGACTCCCAGATCCAAATCTCCTGTACCATAGGTACTGGAATAGCAATTGATACCTGTATCAAAACTGCCAAACTCCACGGGTGGAATTTGAGTGCTTATCGATTGGTCTAGAGCATAATTGAAAGTTACCGTTAAAGGAGAAACATTTTGTCCAATAGCCCAAAGTCCAATGCAGAGCAGTGCAATAAGGGTGGAAGTTTTTTTCATATTGGGGTAGTTTTGTATGTATTGAGATGGAGCATAGCTGCTTAAGTCTGGGTAAGGCCAAGCAAGATCACATCATGTTACAGGCAAAGATAGTATTATATGAATAAATTTATGGGATTTTGCTAGTTGCTTATACACGAATGGTGCTAATGATGTTGACAACTTTTCCAAGATTCAAAGTAGCACTAGAGCCACAGGCCTGGAAATATCTTCATATCGCCGGATCTTACTGGATTTGGGGGGGCTTTTTCACCCAGTATCGGAAGAAGGTGCTGTTGGGCGATACTGGATACATAATGTTTTGCACCTTGCTATTTGTCCTATGTTTGCGTCTCTTTGATCTTATGAGAAAACCTAGGACTGGGGCACCTAAAAAGATTCTGAATAGTTAAGAGAATGTAATAACTTGCCAGCATGATGTACTTGAGATTCCCACCTGCCCAGGAGCAGATTGACCTGGCTAGAAGTTACCACACCTCAGGCACTGTGCCTAAATGGATTGTGGACCTTATCGAGAATTCACTGGCAAACTATAAGGAGAAACATCCCGATTTTGAATTAAAGAACAACACAGCCGAAACCTATAGTGGCTTACTTTATGTTGAGTTTCTGACAATGAAATTGCGTATTTCAAAGAATCTGGATCGGGCAAGGAGACAGCTTGATGAAATATTTTTTGATTGCTACCATCAAACAAGTACGCTGCAGCCTTATGGAAATGAACTGGATTTTGTCAAGCTCCTGTTTAAAGACTTCTACGATAGCATAGAACCGTCGAACTTTGGCATTTAGTATGGCCAAGGCTCATTGCCTTTGACTTTATTCCTTCCCATAACAAAGTGCTGGTATGTATTTTGGCGAAGAGATATTACCCTACGTAGCGGAGGAAGAGCATCCGTTCTTCAAACTCATACTTGAGACTGAAATCGATGTCGGGCAAAGTCGACTCGACAAGGCCAGCCGACTGTTTGCGGAGATTAAGAAGAAAGCGGAAATTGCAAACAAACTAAGTTGGCAGTGCGCTTACACTTTGCTTGTTGCTGGTTATCACTACGAGTTAGATCAGTTAGATGACACACTTGAGCTAGTGACGGAGCTCAATCTCAAATTGGTCAAAGCTCTTGTCAATCAGCCTGATGACAAGCAACTAAGTATTTGTCAATACTTTGTGGAATTGTTGAAGGTCAAAACCTATTGGCTACAGAATATTCATGTTCTCAAGTACAATAGCCTGATGAAGGCCAGGGACATCGCCAAAAGGCTGGATTGGGAGTATGGCTTGATATGGACCAAAACTACGATGGCTCTCTTTTACCATGAAATGGGGGATTTTGAACGAGCCAGGAAGGAGTATCAACTAGTTGAAGTGGTGATGCTTCGAGGAAAATACGAAGGCCTTTACGACCGTCTATACAATAATGCGGCACTGAATTTTCACTTCCAGAAGGACTTCAAGAATGCCAGTGCATATTACAGCAAGGCATTGCATTTTGCCAATGAGTTCGCCCCTGGAGCTACGCAAATTCGCATTCTCTGCAATCATGCACAGATGCTATTGATGGAGATGGAACGGACCAAAGAAAATGAAAGCAAAGCACTCGGCCTACTACAGCAGGCAGATGCAGTTCTTTCCAATCATCCGGCTATTGATGTTCGAGAATCTGTCCATCGCTTGCGGTTGGTTCGCTGCTGGTGTTACTACTATCAGTATCACCACAAACCTCAAAAGGTCATTGAACTGCTTGAAAAAGAGATGGATGTCCTTCCATCATCTGTGATTGAGTTGGCAATTTGGGCCTACAATGAAATAGGTGATAAGCAGAATACCTTTGACGCCTTTATCAGGTATAAGAATTATGTGCTGGACCGCCATATGAACAAAGCGACCGAAATGGGTGCATATGACGTGATCTTTCAGAAGGCAAAAGCAGAAGCCGAAAGCGAGTTTCAACGGGAATTATGGGAACAAGAAAAGCAACACAATGAAGCTTTATTGAGGGAGCAAAAGAAGGTGGAACTAAAATCGCTCGTAAAGCAGATGAACCCGCATTTTATGTTTAATTCCCTAAACTCCATCAGCCACTTTGTGCAGGAAAATGACCAGGCCACTGCCAACAATTATCTCAGCAGATACTCCCGATTGATGCGACAGACGTTAAACTATTCCCATGCCGATCGAATTGCACTTGAGGATGAAATCGAAATTCTGACTATCTATCTCGAACTGGAGGCTCTCCGTTTTGGGGGACTCTTTGATTTCCAGCTGGAACTCAAGAATCTGGAAGATTTGACAGGACTTGGGGTGCCACCGATGCTGATTCAACCGCATGTCGAAAATGCTGTATGGCACGGTCTGCGTCGTCGCAAACAAAGCGAGGGTGGCAAGTTAATGCTGAAGTTTGAACTGCTGGAAAACACCTTGTTTTGCGAAGTTGTCGACAATGGCGTAGGCAGGGAAGAGGCTTCGAAATACAACAAGCTGGATCGAAAGCAGCACAAGTCAGTCGGAAAATCAAATATGGAGCGACGAATAGAACTGATCAATAGTCTTGAGGAGCGGCCAATTAAATTGAAAATCACCAATAATCCTGACGGTAACACCGTCGGTACTTGCGTTCGTCTTGAGTTTCCGGTTTAGTTGGCTTAATTTTCAACCGTTTGACGAGTCAAAAATAGTATTGGTAACAGGGCAGGATTCTGGCTTTAATCCAGAATCAAGTCTTGTACTGTTTGAACAGCCAGAGCCCTCTCTCTCTCCAATGCCTGGCTCAGTATTCTTGATTGGTCAGGGGAAGGAAGTTTACAGAAGGCAAAAACCGGAGAATCCGCAAAATGTGGATGTAGAAGGATTGCCTGCAGGCCTGTATCAGATTGTCATTGAGTCTGATGCCGGCATCTTCTCTAATCCCTTGTTGATTGCACGGTAAATGCCATGGTGCTGCACATTTTTTCACTCTGGCTTACCCATGTAGTAGTTTGCATTCTTGTCTTTGCCCGAGGTACAATGCTCAGAGTTTTCAATTAGTTGAAATGTTTCAGGGTCAGCCCCTTCAATGGGAAGCATATTCCAATAGACACCATTCTTGTCTTTGCTGTAGTAGACGTTGAGCATTTCGAAGCTTTCACCATGAAGGTTTTCTACCAAATGACCCATAAAATTGTAGACGCCATTCTTGTCTTTGCTCCAGGATCGAGGAAGTGCTTCAAAAGAATTGATATCAAGTTCCGGCTTGGGAAACTTACCTCTAATGATTTGCTTCTTATCTCTGGCAAAGGTGTTATTCAATAAGACGAAGGAGCTAGCATCCACCCCTTCGATCACTTCTTTTCCCCAGTAGACATGATTTTTGTCACGGGCATACTTGTAGTCTTCAATATTCTGTTCAATTGTGTCGTGTTTTGCCAGGTATAAAACCTCGAAGCTAGATGGGTCTGCTCCTGGCATGATCTCGGACCAAAAGAACACATATTGCTGATCTTTGGCATAGGCTAGATTGATGGGTTGGTAGCTTTCGGGGTTAGCGGACGGCACTTTCTGATCTTCAACGTAAACATACTGAGCATCATGCGCAAAACTATCCTTCACAACAAATGTTGCAGGGTCTGCATCGGGAAGTATTTGGCCCTGATACAAGACCTGATCATCATTGCCGAAATACTCACCTGCAATATGTCGGAAGTTATTGGGCGCGCAGCCGGCTATAGGCTGCCCTGCCCATAAAACATCGTTTTCGGAAACTTCGTAATATCGATGCACAGACCTGTCTCTTCGAAGGCTTCGGATCTTATTGTGATGCTTATGTCTATCTACCAACCAAAGATCTAAGGGAAGCTTTGTTACGATTTCGAATCCGCTCCATACTTGTAGGGAAAGTCCCCAGGACTCCTGTATCAACAAACTTTTGGGAAGTAGTGTGTTTTGGTCAATCACAATTTCATGCTTCATGGTTTTGAGTGAATGATCATGATCGCCGTTTAAGTAAGAAGCCCCTACTTCTGCATCAAATCGCAGAACGTATTCCTCTTCTCTTTTCTCAAGATGGATTTCGTGAAGCTCTCCGTATGATCCCTGCAACATATTAAGTACATACAGGTGACTGTAAGGCAACATTACAGAAGGGAACATTTCGATGTAAGTCCTATTCGAGTCTAGATCATGTCGAATGAATTCTTCGCCATTGTACACGATCTCCTCGCAATCCCGGAACGGGTGTCGCTGGTTGAAGTACTTGAGCCCTTGAAAGTGACCTTCAGCAGCTTCGAATTGTTCTAAATCAAGCTCAGATCCTGGGGAGAATAGATCACAGGTTTCCACGTAAATGGGGTACGTCTCGCAGATGTTATTCACTTGCTCTGCCGAAGGCAGAACAAAGGGTAACTCTGTTCTTGTCTTGATGAACATTTTGTGTTGATTATTCCTGCCATTGTATGAGACATCAAAATCACTCCACCAAACACCCCCGACAGAATAAGAGAAAGCACTACAGCGATAAGTTGTTTGCTCAAGGCTTTCCAGTCGCTGGACCACATCCGTAATAATTTGCTCATCGCTTTGAGCATTGATGCACAAAGGCCAAAAGGTCAGGATTACAAGCAGGTTCTTCATGCCTGCTTAACGCACTAGACCAGGACTTAGTTTTATGCCTTGGTCGCTTACCCTCACGTAGACTTGAAAGATGACAACACATTCTCTGAACGTAGTTGAATTTTGAATAACCGCTGCTTAGAGTAGGGAACATAAAATGAGAAACGTCCAGCCTGCAAATGCAGACTGGACGTTATCATCCAATATTTCAAAACAAGATTCTCGATTGTCAAGCTTACTTGACCACCGAAAATTTCTGAACTTTCTCAAGTCCCTCAGGACCATTTACTCTACATAGATACATGCCTGCCGGAAGCTGCGAAGCATCGATCCAAGTGATTTGCGAAACATGTGCTTCAACTTCCCCGATAAACAAAGTTTTGACCAACTGGCCGTTACTGTTGATTAGCTCAATACGTACTTCACCAGCGGTATTGAGAGCAAATTCTACTGCAGAAGCTTGCACCACCGGATTCGGATACAAATTGATCATTGCATCGATCGTCTTCAATCGTCCTGACCTTCTGTCCTTTGGTACCCAATAGGAGACATTGGTGATTTCACCGGTGCCCTCATCAGTAACTGTGAGGTGATAATGTCCGCTTTCAATGCCAGTAATATCTTCAGAGGTAGAAGTGAAACCGCCTGGACCTTCCCAAAGATAAGTATATGGACCTACGCCTCCAGTAATGGAAATATTTATAGACCCGTCTGAATTGCTGAGAGTCTCCCCTACGATTCCGTTAAGCACGACATCTACACTGGTCGTTGTGGTACCGCCGATGCCGGTTCCATTATTACTTGTAGAACCGAATCCATCCTCTTCCAGGATGTAAACGCAGCCGTTGGCATCCGTAATGGTCAATCCAAAGGTCGCTCCATCAGCGGCCAACACATTTGCAACCCCATCCTGATCTGCTGCTACACGAACGTAACCAGTTCGCTCCCAATCATAGTCAAGTGGACCAGTAAATCCAGTAACGGTAATCTCATATGCATCATACCAATAAGGGGTAATGGTGCCCTGTTCGTTGCTGATCAATTCTATAGAGCCATCAATAGTACAGTTAGCATAGACGCAACTTCCATCGTCTATTGAAGCCAATGGATTGTAGTTCGTAGCCGCGCTATCTATGCAGCCTTCATAGACGCACTCTGTGTTGCCTGAGGCAAGCGGAGAGAAGTTAGTAGCAACTGGATCACTGCAATCTTCTCCAACAAAAATTCCGGTGCAATTACAGGCTGCATCCAGCATATCATTCGTAGTATCAGCATTCATATCATCACAAGGTGCTCCCGGTACATCGGTACCACCACAAACACCGTTACAGTCGTCATAGTGGCAACTTCCGTCATCTACTGTTGCTCCTGCTGAAGGATCAAAGTTGCAGGCTGAAGCATCGATACATCCTGGAACCTGAGCTCCGGCGCATACACAGTTTGCATCAAATACGTCGTTAGCAGTTGTCGGGTCATTATCGTCACAAGCATCACCTTCTCCAGCAGTACCCCCGCATACACCATTACAATCGTCATAGAGACAACTGCCATCGTCTACCGTAGCTCCAGCAGAAGGATCAAAGTTGCATGCCGTCATATCCGTACATCCCGGAACTGTTGAGCCGCTACATACACAATTTGCATCGTAGACATCGCCAGTAGTAGTGGGATCATTGTCATCGCAAGCATCGCCTGCTCCCACTGTACCGCCACAGACTCCAGCACAATCGTCATATAGACAACTTCCATCATCTACAGTAGCTCCTGCCTCGGGGTCAAAGTTGCAGGCAGTCATGTCGGTGCAACCTGGAACCGCTGAGCCACTGCATACACAGTTTGCATCATATACATCGCCAGTAGTGGTAGGGTCATTGTCATCACAAGAGTCACCCTCGCCCACTGTACCGCCACAGACTCCAGCACAATCATCATATAAACAACTGCCATCATCAATAGTAGCGCCAGCTGAAGGATCGAAGTTACAAGCCGTCATATCTGTACATCCTGGTACACCGTTTTGCATCACTTCAATACAGAAATCTCCTGTCTGAGTGCCATAGCCGTCGACCTGCACGAAATAAGTTTCTCCAGGTGTGACAGTCAGAGAAGGAATCACTGATAGAAATGTAAATCCGTTCCCAGGATCAAATACACCCTCGTCCTCACTACAGCCCAATTCGATCAAGCCTGTAAGATTAGTGCAATCACCGTCAGGGGTCTCATAGACGGTAATGTGCGTGTCTGTTAATGTCGCAGGAAGGTCAGTGCTCACACTTACATCACCCGAGGCAGGTGCGACAAAGGAGAACCAAACTGATTGTGTTACTCCGCTAGTCACATCTGTCCAACAAGTACCTCTCGGTTCATTGGTTTCAGCTGTTGCACACTCATTGCTATATGGAGCACCGGTACAGGCTGCATCAACTGTCAAAGCCAGTGCGTCGCAGAGCGAATCATTCGTTGGAGCAACATCAAAGCAAGCACAGTCAGGCTCTGTGATAGTAAACACTTGAGTACAATCGGCATCATCATCATCGGTAACAGTGATAGTAGGAGCAGTAGATCCGGATGTATAAGTTGCATAAGTGTAAACACCTGTTGCCGAAACAGTCTGAGCAGCAGTGCCTTGGTCATCTGTTATCGTGTAGGAAGAGGCTGAACCAAGTACGCTAAGGTCTACCGTTACTTCATACTCAGTCGTGCTGGTGCAGGTAGCTTCCGCCGAAACTGTAGCAAAGGTACAGGCTGGTGGTGCTCCGTAGACACAAAGCGTAAAAGTTGGATCATCTGCGGTGGAACTAGCGTAATTGAAAACACGTACAAGATAAGTATCGCCTTCAGTCAATCCAGTGGCTTCGATAATTGGGTTTACTCCAAAATCATCACAATTGAGTAGTGTTGGGGTCGCGCAATCACCGCTATACAGTTCCAATACACCATCAAAATTATCATCCAGTTCAATAGTTGCTTCTGAACCTGCTGCAACAAACGAGTACCAAACATCATCATTAGGAGTTCCGAAGCAACTACCAGCAGCCAATCCTGAATCTGTAGCACCTGCCACTGTACCAGCTACAGTTTCACAGTTGAAACTGTGTGTCAAGGCTTCAGCAGCTGCACACTCGTCATTTGCTGGTGGAGGTGTACAGTCTGTTGTAATGGTATTTGATACAGAGCAGTCTACATCATCAGCGTCATTCAGCGTAATCACCACTGAGGTGCCATTTGCGTAACTACCAAAGGTGGTGATGCCTGTTGCAGTGATTCCTGTAACAGCAGTTGTGCCCTGATCATCTGTGATTGAGTAGGAAGAAGCGTTGCCTAGCACCGACAGGTCAACATCGATGGCAAAGGTGTTGTCATCAATACATGAAGCACTAAAGGCTACAGTCGGAATAGTACAAGCAGGGTCTGGTGGGCCGTAGGCACAGATGCCCCAGGTCTCATTTTCGTCATTACCCCATTCCCAGATTCTCACATAAACAATATCCCCTGGAGTTCCTGTGACAGTGACTAGTGAGCTTGTGTTTGCACCGCCATCATCATTACAGTCACCAGCTGTTAGGTTTGCGCAGTCTGGTCCTGTAAACACCTCCATCACGGAATCGAGATCTCCACTCGTCTCAATAGTTACCTGGCCGGCTGCTGGAATGGTTGTGCTGTACCATACGTCCTGTGCAGAAGCGCCACTTCCTGTTGCACAGCTGCCTTCACCACTATACGTTGCACTACCAACATTTGATCCGGCGGTAGGTGTCACACATGCGTCAACATCTACCGGCAAAACTACAGCGTTTATGCATTCGTCATTTGCTGGTGGGGGAGTACAGTCATCTGTCAAAGAAGCGGAGACTTGATTGCAATTTACATCGTCATCATCAGCCAACGTCACAACTACGTTCGTTCCGTTTGGGTAGCTACCGTAGTTATACATTCCGACTGCCGCTGCAGCCGCAGTGGCCGTGCCCTGATCATCAGAAATAGTATAACCGGAAGCAGAACCAAGAACGGTAAGGTCGACAATCACTTCAAAGTTATTATCGTCAATGCAGGCTGTACTGAATGCCACAGTAGGATTAGTACACGCCGCAGGAGCTCCCGAGATGCAAAGAGTGAAGTCCGGAGTGGAGGTTGGACCAGCAGCATAATTATGTACTCTCACGAAGTAAGTTTCGCCATCAGTCAACAAGCCTGTTGCGTCGATTGTACCAGGGTCACTGCATCCAATACTAGTAGGAGTTGCGCAGGCTCCACTAAAGAGCTCGACTACTCCATCAAAGTCATCATCCATGGTGATCGTAGCATCTGTACCATCGGCCACAAAACTAAACCACACATCATCATTTGCATTGGAGCCTGCACAAGCGGCAATGCCACTGTCGGTTGCTCCCGCAATGGAGCCAGCCACTGGGTTACAAGCAAACTCATGGGTTAGCGAGGTTGCTGCGATACATTCATCATTTGCAGGTGGAGGCGCTGGTTCATAGGCGCAAATATCCCAGGCTTCGTCCTCATCGTTTCCAAATTCCCAGACTCTCACATAGACCAAATCTCCAGCTGCTCCAGTCACGACAATTAGAGAACTGGTACCGACTCCACCATCATCATTGCAATCTACAGCAGTTAGGTTTGCGCAGTCCGGACCAGTGAAAGCTTCCATGACTGAGTCAAGTGATCCACCGGTTTCAATAGTCACTTCCCCTGCCGCAGGAATAGTAGTGGAGTACCAGACATCTAGCGCTGCATCTCCACTTCCGGATGTGCAAGCTCCGAGACCGCTATAGCTCGCAGCAGTTAAGAAGGATCCCGTTGTTGGTGCATCACAAGAACCTACTCCCGGGCTTAGCGGCACCGCATCGATACATTCATCATTTGCAGGTGGTGGCGGAGGTCCGTAGGCACAAATGCCCCAGGTTTCGTTCTCATCATTTGAAAATTCCCAAACTCTCACATACACCACGTCTCCAGGTGCTCCTGTTACTGCGAGTAGTGAGCTAGAACCGACACCTCCATCATCGTTGCAAGCTCCAGCTGTTAGATTTGAACAGTCAGGACCAGTGAATACCTCGATGACCGAGTCGAGGTCTCCACTAGTTTCGAAAGTCAGTTCTCCTCCGGCGGGTATGGTAGCTGAGTACCATACATCAAGTGCTGCACCACCACCACCACTCGTGCAGACGCCAAGTCCGCTGTAGGTAGCGGTAGCAATGTCCGGGCCGTCGATTGGCGAGGTGCAAGCGCCGGCTTCTAAAGTCAAAGGAATTGCCCCCAGGCAATCGTCATTACCCGGTTGAGCCTGAGCGAGCGCTCCAAAACTCAGCCAGCAAATACAGACTGCAAACAAGGACAATAGATAATTAGTGTGCTTCATGTTTAATTAGTTTCGTAGACAATAGGTTAAAAGTGTTTATTGATTGTGATCTGAACAGGCAAGGGAGGCATGAATTCCCTCCCGGATCAGATAAGGTCCCAATTTTAACTGTGAAAGTGAAGAAATTGTCATCTTTAGTTGGTTGAAAAACAGACAGTATGCTTCAATTTCATTCATTTAATTAATGCTGGAGTGTATTTCTTTGCTGTTCACACTGATTAAGAATTAAAGTCAATACGTATT
Source organism: Chitinophagales bacterium (assembly GCA_020629005.1). Taxonomy (GTDB): domain Bacteria; phylum Bacteroidota; class Bacteroidia; order Chitinophagales; family UBA2359; genus JAHDDV01. The sequence goes on along the minus strand of JAHDEE010000077.1, from coordinate 5,700 downwards.
TTATTCTGATATTGACGTCAAAATTCCAGCGCGGAGGAGAAAAATGGCAATATAGCCCCGGGCGTAGAGGAAATGAAGGCAATAGCTACCGTGGCGACTGCCGCCGCAGCGTGGCTCGACGATAGGAGAGACGCGCTGCGGTGTGCAGGAGCAGGTAGATAATGCCTGAATTGCAACGGAGCACGGGTCTACCGTCTCTGCGGGTCCAACCGCTTCGCTCCTAATTATTCAATTCGCCTACCTGTCCGCCATCCAAGTTGTGTATTTGTGCGTTGTTATGCGATGTGTGTTTTTTTTGAATAACTATGTGCGCTGCTAATATTAATTCAGTTGAGCATTGAAGCAGTGATTCCGAACAGTTAACTTGCAGGCCGAATTCACAAAGACAATATGAGTATTACTGCCTGGGAAAATTTTGCGCATAAGAAGTTGGTCATCAGACTGGTCAAAATTGCTGTTACTCTATTTGTGCTGTTTTGGCTAGCCTTTTTCGCGCTTTTCTTCTCTGTGAAATGGGGCTTGTTTGGCAAGTTGCCTACAAACGAAGAATTGCGCAATATCAAAAATCCCATTGCCTCGGAGGTTTATACAGCAGAAGGCGAATTGTTGGGCAGATACTACCGGGAAAACCGATCGAATGTGCAATATGACGAAATATCGGATTATCTCATTAAGGCTTTGGTGGCAACAGAAGACTCTCGATTTTTTGAGCATAAGGGAGTGGATTCCCGATCAGTAATGCGTGTGATTGTGAAGTCTATTTTGTTAGGTGACCGCTCTTCCGGAGGTGGCAGTACCTTGAGCCAACAACTGGTAAAGAATCTTTACCCACGTAAGTATGTCCCGGTGATCGGGATGCTGGTCATCAAAATCAAGGAGGCTCTGGTAGCTCGCAAGCTGGAGAAGATTTACGATAAAGAAGAGATCATCACACTCTATCTGAATACCGTCCCTTTTGGTGAGCGAATTTATGGCATCGGCATGGCCAGCAGTCGATTTTTCAATAAGACTCCAAATGAACTGAGCCTTTCTGAGGCAACTACTTTGATTGGAATGCTGAAAGCCAATACCACTTATAATCCTCGACTGAATCTGGCCAAGTCCCAGCAGCGAAGAGATGTGGTGATCAATCAAATGGTGAAGAAAGGCTATGTCAGTGAGTCGATCGCGGCTAAAGCTAAAGGGGAATCGCTGCGCATTGATTATACCAAGGGGAATGCACTTGGGGGCATTGCTCCTTATGTTCGTCTGGCATTGCGCGAGGAACTACAGACCTGGTGTAAGGAGAATCTGAAGATTGACGGTACCCCGTATGATATTTATGCGGATGGCCTGAAAATCTACACTACAATTGATGCAGGCATGCAAAAGTATGCCGAGCAGGCAGTGATGAGCCACTGGAAGAAAATGCAAAACCTGTTCGAAAAGGAGACAAGAAATCTCGGTGAGCGCTCCTGGCTAGGCAATTCGGAAATCTTGAAGAAGGGTATTCGACAGTCGCATCGATATAAGACAATGAAGGAAGCGGGAGCCAGTGAAGCTGAGATAGAAGCTACCTTTGCCCAACCTACTGCCCTAAGAATATTGACAACAAGGGGCGTACAGCAGGTAGATATGAGTCCCAGAGATTCAGTCATTCACCAAGCAGGTATGTTGAATGCGTCCATGATGGTCATGGACCCGTTTAGCGGACATGTCAAAGCCTGGGTAGGCGGTGTAGACGCCCACTACTTTGGCCACGACAAGGTGATTGGAAAAAGGCAGGTTGGCTCTACTTTTAAGCCACTGGTCTATGCTGCCGCAATCGAAAACGGCTATACGCCTTGCAGCTATTTCCCAAATGAAAAGACCAGCTATCCTGACTATAAGGATTGGACACCGGAGAATTCAGATGATGAGTATGGTGGATTTTACGCTCTTAGAGCCGCTATGGCCCGTTCAGTTAATGTGATTGCTGCTCAATTGATCTTGAAAACCGGAATTGGAAAGGTAGTAAAACTGGCAGAGCGAACAGGCGTGGAAACCAGCATTCCGGAACTGCCATCCATAGCATTAGGTACAGCCGAGTTGTCGCTTTGGGAGATGCTTAGACCTTATTGCAGTTTTGTAAATGGTGGATATCAAACCAGGCCGATCTTTCTCTCCCGGATTGAAGACAGCAAGGGAAGAGTACTGGCCAACTTCGAAAATCCGGATCACAAGCGTAGACCGAAAGCAATGTCTGGTGCTACAGCAGCCACGATGGTAGAAATGCTACAGGAAGTGACGGACTACGGGACGGCATCAAGTCTTAGAAGTGAGTACGGACTCCGTATGGATATAGCAGGTAAAACTGGAACAACACAAAACAAATCCGATGGCTGGTTTATCGGCTTTACGCCCCGGCTGGTGGCAGGAGCATGGATGGGTGCAGAAGATCGACGAGTACATTTTAGGGACTCGCCATATGGTTCAGGAGCTACAGTGGCTTTGCCGATTTGGGCCGACTTTATGTCTTCACTCAAGGATGACCCAGATTACGAACGTTATGTGATGGCTTCTTTCCCAACGATGAGTCCGGAGTTGATCGATCGTTTTGACTGCGAAAAATTTGCTCAGCAAGCTCCCCAAGGTGCCCTGGCAGAGACCCTGGATGATATCGGCGGTGTAGATGCAAAACCAGGTCATCCAGTTGGTGGAGAGACCGATGCTCAAACAGGTGCCTCAGGGGATGCGAATGCTTCTAATGGCAGTGAGCAGGAAGCAGATAATCGATCCTGGTGGCAAAAGACAAAAGATGGAATCTTTGGTCGCAAAAAGAAAAAGAAGGACCAGGCTAGTCAAAGCGGTCAAGGCAGTCAAGGCGGTCAAGGCGGTCAAAGCGGCCAAAGCGGCCAAGGTGGCCAAAGCGGCCAAAGCGGCCAAGGTGGCCAAAGCGGTCAAGCAGGTCAAGCAGGTCAATCTGGCCCTTCTAGTCTGCACAACTGGGGTCTAATGCCCGATTTCAGCAAGGTGACCGATTGCTCTACAGAAGTCATACCATCCGAGTTTTGCAATAGCAAGCAAGCACCATCAAGCGTGCGAGGCTATCGTGAGAACTACTTCCCCAATAGCCGCAAGGTCGAGAGCACAGGTTCTTATGATCGTGGGCTTCAGCAGGGACATTGGAAATTCTATTACCGAAACGGTCTCTTGAAGATTGAAGGAAACTTCGAAAACGCCAAGGCAAACGGTTACTGGAAGGAGTTCTATGAAAACGGAAGAGTACGATCCGAAGGCAACTATCAAGACTGCAAGAAAACCGGCTGGTGGAAATATTTCCATGAAGATGGTTCGGTAAAAGCGGAAGGTAATTATAAGAATTCCGTGAAAGTGGGGCAATGGAAGTTTTGGGATGCCTCTCGCCAGATGCGGGAAGTGGTGTTGTGTAACTAATAAGGAAATCTGGACCCTGTAATTTCGGTTTGGGATTTGCTATAGCTGCTTCGCCGAGGCAATCAGAAATACCCCAATTCATCGGTATGCCTCTTTGCATGACGATAAAAACTTTGAAAGCATGAAGATAGGAATTAGCCTCTGCGGAGGTGGAGCCCGAGGTATGGCTCACATTGGCGTACTTAGAGCCATCGAAGAATTGGAAATGGAAATCCATGCAATAGCTGGAGCTAGTGCAGGTTCTATTGTAGGAGCCCTATATGCTGGCGGAAAACAGCCGGAAGACATCCTTGAAGTAGCAAAAAAAAGCAGCTTTATCAAGGCATTCAAGCCCGGCATCCGATGGACAGGCCTGGGCGATCTCAGCTATCTGGAAAGCATCATACGTGAAAACCTCGCCTTTGATACCATCGAAGGGCAAGGCAAAGATTTATACATTGCGGTCACCAACCTCAATACCGGCGAACCCGAATTTCTGGACAGCGGAGTGCTATCAAAGGCCGTGGCCGCTTCAAGCGCCATTCCCTTTGTCTTCAAGCCTGTGCAGATCGGCGATTATCACTACATAGACGGCGGCTTCATGATCAACTTACCGGTAGATCCTCTAATCGAGCAATGCGATGTGGTAATCGGCGTCAATGTAAATGCCCACGGATACCGTACCGTGCGCGAGCTGGATCAGGTGTTCGAAATTGGTCAGCGCTGTTTCGATCTCGTACTCTGGAACAACACCCGCGAGCATCTTGCCAAATGCCACACCGCTCTCGAAATCAGTAGCGCATATGACTATATGGTTTTCGATTTTGGAAAGGCAGAAGAGATTGCCGAAAAGGCCTACCACGAAGCCCGTCCACAACTGGAAAATCTACGAAATCACCTGCGGCTGATGCACAGTGGCGAAGATCATCATCAACACTGATCGAATTGTATTGATGGTTTTTCTTAATTTTATTTGGAGCGAAATTGTCTCTAGCGCGTAAGCGGGCTGCTGGCTATCCATTGCAATGCAGGTACTCTCCAGCTGCTTCGCTGCTGCACTATCCCTGTCTGCTTATGGCAGCCAGTGCTAGCGCAGCGACTCAGCGGCTGCAGAGTACCTGCATTTCCATTGCTATCCAGGCTATTTTGAACCGTAGTACTTCGCGCCAGCAGGTCCAAATCCCAAATCCCAAATCCCATGAAAGCAGCCATCTACCAGCAATTCCAGGAGCCTCTGACTGTAGAGACTGTTCCCGATCCCAAACCAAAACCTAATGGTGTAATCGTCAAAGTCACGGCTACCGGATTGTGCCTAAGTGATTGGCATGGTTGGATGGGGCATGACCCGGATATAAAACCGCCGCATGTGCCGGGTCATGAGCTGGTTGGCACAATTGCGGAGTTGGGTAAAGGCGTTTCGAAATTTAAGGTCGGAGATCGGGTAACTGTCCCCTTTGTTTGTGCTTGTGGAAGCTGTCTTCAATGTCACAGCGGTAACCAGCAGGTTTGTGATCATCAGTCGCAACCAGGTTTTACTCACTGGGGCTCCTTCGCAGAATATGTGGCCATTGATTATGCCGATCTCAATCTGATTAAGCTGCCTTATTCGCTGGAAGATGTATCGGCGGCTACTTTGGGTTGTCGCTTTATCACCTCCTTCAGGGCAGTGGTAGATCAGGGAAAAGTGAAGCCAGGTCAATTTGTGGTCGTACACGGTTGCGGAGGAGTTGGACTCTCGGCTATCATGATTGCCAATGCTATGGGCGCTCAGGTTGTAGCTGTAGATATTGATCACGATTCTCTAATGCTGGCCAGGGATCTTGGGGCGAAGCATCTGGTAAATCCAGTTAGAACTCCCGATATGCTGGAGCAGATCAAAACGCTTACTGAAGGAGGAGCACATGTTTCTCTTGATGCGGTTGGAAGCCAGACCACCTGCTATAATTCCATCGCAAACCTGCGAAAACGAGGAAAACACATACAGGTAGGACTGATGGCAGGGAAAAATCGTGACCCAAAAGTGCCCATGCATTTGGTAATTGCCAAGGAACTGGAAATCCTGGGCAGTCATGGAATGCAGGCATATCGATACCCTGAAATGCTACAAATGATCAGCAGTGGAATATTGGCTCCGGAAAAGCTGATCGAAGGCACTATTAGTTTGAGTAAGGCAGCAGAGGAATTGCCCAGGATGAACACAACACTTCGTCGGGGCGTGCTGGTAATTGATGACTTCCGTTAGCTGCTGTACTCTCTACCCTCTACTCTCTACTCTCTACCCTCTACTCCTTGGTAGTTGCATTGCAA
>JAHDEE010000076.1:17009-25532 GCA_020629005.1 Chitinophagales bacterium | reverse complement strand
TAAATCATTTCCAGCGACGTCAAAATCGGACAGTTATTGATTCCCTATCCCTAAGGCTAAGGCACCAGGAATTTTCCGGTGTAGGTTTTGTCTTTAGCAGCTACTTGTAGTACGTACATTCCCATGGACAAGTTGCCCATCCCTATGCTGCCCGATTCATCGCAGCGGCCCTCCTGTATCACTTGTCCTTTGAGGTTCAGTATCGTATAGGGAGGGTTTGACCTCTTTAGCTCACTTGGCAAGGAGAGATAAATAGCCCTATCATCTGAAATCGGATTAGGGGAGATAGATATCTTGTCGGCATTAGTCTCCAGATTTTGCACTGAAATTGCACTAGTGTTTGTAAATACACTGAGTTCGGATAAGTTATCATCATTGAGCAGCACCAGCACATCTTCATCTCCATCATTGTCGATGTCCGCTGCTGTAAGCGCCGGACGAATGCTGCTGTATAGACTGTTTGTATGGACCAGTTCGGTATCATTAAATGCTCCATCGCCTTCTCCGTGGTACCACTGTAGTTTTCCCTGAGGCACATTTACACTTAAAATATCCAAGTAGCTATCTGGATTGTGCTTGCCAAATTGCATATGAAAAGCATCCTGATAGAATTGATCAAAGTGCCATACTGTTTCTGACATGGCATATCCGTGCAACCATGAATCAAACTCCTTCAAGACCACAAATTCCCCTTCTGCTGCATCATAATCCAGGACATGAAATTTGTAGAAGAAAATACAGTCAATCAAGTGCAGCTCGCTACCACATTGATCCCGGATAGCATATTCAATCAGTAGCTCTTTATCACCATCATCGTTGATATCCTGAAGCTTAATCTGCGTATAATCGGGATCGGTATCATCGATAATGGGTTGCTCAATTTCTACTTTTTCGGCAAAGTCGCCATTGCCGAGATTTTCGTAAAATCTGACAAATGGGTTTTCATAAGAAGTAGCCCCCTCTCCCCCATTCATTTGCAAATTCCCACTTCCGCTGCAGAGTATATCGATATCGCCATCACCATCCAGGTCCCCGGTTTCTGCAATTATATAGAATTCTGCATCCTCATTGTCCAGATAGTCATACTCAGAAAATGCACCAGTACCATCATTATAGCCAATGAGACAGTGACCGTAGTATGACTCTCCTGCGATACCCCAAAAAACACTATCGATTTTTGCAAAGAAAATCCCATCCATATCTCCATCGCCATCCAGATCCGCTAGCTCTAGCAGATCCGCTGCAACCAGTTCTCCAACAGCACTAGTATTTTCCATTTGGGAAGCAATATTTCCCGTTCCATCATTCAGAAAAACGGTGAACCCGGAATCGCTGTTTTGAAATACAAGGTCTTTGTGGTTGTCGCCATTCATGTCAGCACAAAACAGTTCATTTCTTAGCTGTGCCGCTTCGACATTGGCTAGATTTGGCTGAGCCGAGAAATTGCCTGTGCCGTCTCCTTTGTACCAGCCAATTTGCCCAATGTCAGATGGCACGCTTTCCCATACCATTAGCAGATCCACCAGGCCGTCTCCATCAAAATCCTCAACGAGATAGTTGCCTAGCATTGCATGCAATTCAGGATCAGCGCTGTCTGAATAGATCACTGTTCCTTCATCGTATTGTGCAGCAATGTCCTGCGTGCAGAAGGCCAGGCTCAGCAGGACTAATAGCCAATGGCTTGCAAGTGCAGCTGCTATGTTTCTTGTTTGCATGATAAATATCCACATATTCAATCTAGTTTTGACAGTTCAAAATGGGTAAAACAATTCTCTACAAATTAACTAAATATCATCAGAAAAACCTTCGTGAGCGATGGAAGCAACATTAGCCGCAGGCCAGCCTTAGGGAGGTATGTGCCAGCGCGGTTTGACCTTTGGAAGGACCTCCCGGCGCATAAGCCGGAGCTGGCGGCAAAACTCACTGAGTGAGGATATTACTGTTCTGGCAGCATTTTATCAATTGCGTAATATCCTGATAAAATTGCCCCGGGCACTCCCATTTGCTGGTAGGTGTCGTAGATTTCCCCTGCGAAATAAACCTTATTGTCCAGAGGTTTCAAAAGAGTTTTTAAGTCAGATTTCTTTTCCTGCATAGCCTGCGTCCAGGTGCCTTGCGTATATCTGTGCTGCCCCCAATTTTCCAATAGATAGTCACCGGTATAAGTTTTGGAAGCTTGCCCATCAAACATGTTGTCCAGATCTGCCAGGATAGAATCTATAATTTGCTGTTCAGAGCTCATGGCATAATAATTCAGGGTTTCATCTCCAGTACAGAGAAAGCCCATAACATTTGTCTTTGTACTTTTCCCAAAAGCAATATCGTAAAAGACCTTTCCACCATTCTCAACTTGACAATCTATGGCATCAGGATAGAATTTTTCAGAGAACTTCAAGGCAACTTTAAAGCCTGGTAGAAAGGTAATTGCTTCAATGGCCTTTTTGTTTTCGAGGTTCATTTCTGGAACAAACTTGATGAGATCTGACTTAAGCACTCCCATAGATACTGTAAGCAGCACTTTCCCGGCCTCATAGCTTTCTCCGCCTTCAACTTTTATGGTCACCTTATCCTTGGCATAATTGATTTCAGTTACTGGCGAATTGTACTTAATCTTATGCTTGACCGTTTGCGCAATATTTGTGTCGACAAAATCGTACCAGGTGGAGTTTTTGAACTTTGACTCCGGCATAAAACTATACATGAACTCATTCTCCCATTCCGCAGTTACCGAGTATTTTTCTCCATCCCAACGAGCCGTGTTTTCCAGTTTATAGGGGATGAGTTCTTCGTCTATCTGTTCGCCTTTCTTTCCTTTCAATACATTCAGTACAATTGGAGCGCTGTGGATCCATTCTGCACCGATGTCGATTGGAAAGTCTGCTAAGGTGGTATCCTTTTTCAATCTACCTCCATATCTATCCGTTGCCTCCAAAATCAGATAGTCGACCTTATTCTGTTGCAGGACTTTTGCCGCTGCCAAACCTGCTGCTCCTGCTCCGACTATAATTACCTTACCATCATAATGATAGCTTTTATGTAATGCTGTTTCTTTGGGAAGTTTATCGGCAGCCCTTGCCGCCCATTTCAAACAGCTTGACCAGCTGAGCATTGAAAATGCAAAAACAAGAATGGCTATTGTTTTAGTTGCTTTCATATGCCTGCCAAGTTAAGACTTTGTATGCAATGGCACAGAATAATTTAGCGATTAGCTTTGGATACGGAGTTGGTAATGTAGGCCTTGTGCAATGAAAATATTGTTCTTCGTGGTCCGCCAATAACGGGCCTTTCGGCTCCGCTCAAGGACCGTCATTGGCTACTGCATTAAGATGAGCAAGGTCCTTTTTCTGGCTGGCGAAATAGTTTTTACTCACTCTGGCTCAGCGACCGTTGAAGACTCCCAATTGGGTTTTCACTCACTTTGGCTCAGCGACCGGTGAAGACTGCAATTGGGTTTTACGCGCTCAGGCTCTGTGACCGACACGGACTAGCTTCCCGTAACATTAGCACAGTTTCAATAGCTCAAGAGGGATTTCGTGGAGTACTGCCAGCGGCGCTGAGTATGGCTTACTAATACAGCTCGTACACTAAGGTTTTGAGAGGCTTTTGGAGACCGTGAATAAGAATTTAGTGCCACAGGGAACGTTATCTTCAATCCAAATTCTTCCCTTGTGTATATCCACAATTCTACGACAAATAGAAAGGCCGATTCCCGAGCCTTCAAACTCTCCACCAACAAGTCGTTTGAAGGGTTCGAAAACACGGTCTCTGTATGTTGGATCTATTCCCATACCATTGTCGGATACAGAAAATGTCCATTCAGTGTCTGACTCTACTGCTTCGCAAATGACCCTTGGATTTTGGGCCTTATTATATTTCAAGCCGTTGCTAATCAAATTGTAGAAGACGACTCCAAGTAGATGGGGATGGCAATTTAGCCGACAAGCATCAAGATGCAATTCTACCATGGCCGATTTGCTGTCGATAAGCTGTTCGAGATCGAGCAGTTTCTTGCTGACCAGCGCCGCAATTTCTATTTCTTCAGATACGGTATCATCGGCACCGGTTCGAGCGTAAGTCAGTATATCCTCAACCAGGCTATTCATCCTTTTGCCGGAGCTAATAATAAAATCCAGATACTGGTGGATATCCTGATTTGGGTTTTCCTTTTGCGTATCTTCTATCAATTGAGCAAAACCGATGATCGTCTTTATCGGAGCTTTGAGGTCATGCGAAACAGCATAGGTGAATTTCTCCAGGTCGAAGTTGACCAACTCTAAGGTCTTCTTGGATTTCTCTAACTGAAGGCTGTATTCAAGCAATGCTTGATTCTTTTCGTCGATCTCTACTTTCATCAACTTGTAGTCTGTGATATCAATATACCAGCCCAGAATACCAATCACATTCTTTTGATCGTCCAACAATGGAACTTTTGAGGTCGATAGCCATCTGGTGGAGTTGTCAGCCAGAGTTTGAGGTTCTTCAAAATTTAGTTGCGGCTGACCGGAACTCATCACCTCCTGATCAATCTTACGAAAGAAGTCTGCCTCCTCTCTGCTCCAGGGCATATCATAATCGGTTTTACCGACAACTGCTGCGGGAGTATCGAAGCCGGCGTAGCTAGCAAAGTTTGCATTACAGCCCAGATACACAGATTCTCGATCCTTCCAGAAAACAAATTGTGGAATGTTATTGATGAATAAATTGAGTATCTGCTGTTCCATTGTTGATCTTGTTGCTATGCAGCTATAGTCTGTTTGCGGACTTGAATGTATGGTATTCATCTCGAAGTTGCAAAATCGGCAAGAGGTTTTGTAGGGATTTGATAGATGATGGCGTGATTTGCGGATTAGGGATTAAAGAGCTCGAGTGCCAGACTTGCACTTACGGTGTCCAGCTTTTCATCTAGCCAAAACAAGCTAGTAATATTTCCAGCTAGGTTGGTATCAAGCTGAATCTCGTAAAGAATCTTTTCGATATCGAACAGCTGTATCTGCACATCCCAGGGACCGCAGAAAAGCTCAGCCGGAATCGGGTAAGAACAAGATCAAAGCTTCACAAATCTTTGAACCACCTTACTCTGCTTATTGGACAGTGCTAGCAAGTACAATCCAGCAGAAAGCTCTGCTACGTTCAATTCTCCACTTGCTAAGGACAGGGAGTTGCTAGCATACAACTCGATGCCACTGGCATCGAAAATTTGAATACTAATATTCCTGGCCTCTCCCTCAACCTGCCATTGCAATAGATCCTGCACAGGGTTTAGCCCAATAGAAAAAGAAAAAGCACTTTCTCTTTCCAATACTATAACGGAGGAATACTGCATCTCCCCCGCTGCAGAACGATAAGCCAGTCGATAATAACTCCTGGGATACAACTCTTGATGGGCAAATTCAAAGGCCTGCAAAACACTCGAAGGGTAAGCGAGCTGCCTAAAAATCGTCTCAAACTGTTGGCCATCTGCCGAGGCCTGTAGTTCGAACTGGACTTCCTCTTCGTAGACATAGGCAGACCAAGTAAGCAGATTCTCCTGGTCCGCGATTCTTCCAGAGAAGCTTTGCAATTCGATTGGCAACACAGCGCATTGCCAGAAGATCACCTCAAGGGTATCGCTTCTAGTGCAATCAAACAGGCTACTGGTTAGTACGTATTCGCCCTGGTCAGTTGCCAAATAACTGCTTTCTGTTGATCCATCCTGCCACTCATAAGCAACACCTTCGACCGCATCTACATGCAAGAGATAAGGCTCGAATGCTTGCTCACAAATGTAGAGGTACCGTGTCAAACCCGGATCAGGCAATGCCTCAAAATCAACTGCTATCTCATCGCTGCCTGTACATTCGCCTTCGGTGATACTAATACTGTAAGTACCAGAAGTGCTGACTGTCTGCGTAGCATTGCTGCTTCCATCTTGCCACTCTATCCCTTCTGTATATTGGGTACTCAGTTCTACAAGGCTACCAGCACATGCGGAAATGTCATCACCAAGTTCGGGCGCAGGCAAAGGCGTAAAACTAACTTCCACCTGTCCTGTACCTGTGCAGCCATCTTTTTCCACTTGCAAGGAATAGGTTCCAGATTCCGTGACAGTCAGACTCTCGCCTTCACTGTCATCAGACCATAGATAAGTCGCCTCGTCTATGTCTGATTGTAACACAACTTCATCACCTTCGCAAGCAATGATATCCGCTCCTAGATCCGGATTTGGTGCCGGATCAAAAGTAACCACAATCTCATCCTCGCCAATACAAGCATCTTGATCAACTTGTAAAGAGTAGGTCCCGCTTTCTGTGACTAACAGGCTCTCTTCTTCACTATTATCGGACCAGAGATATATTGCGTCTGAAACATTGCTCTGTAAAAGCACCTGCTCCCCTTCACAAGCGCTGATGTCTTCTCCAAGTTCAACCTGCAGCACTCCTGAGAAATCAACAAAGACCTCAGCAGAAGCCGTGCAGTTATTGCCAGTCACCGTCACTGCATAGGTACCCGATTCCGTTACTGTGATGCTGGAGGAATCACTATCGTCACTCCACAAATAGGAAACCGCCTGCTCAGATAATGCCTCAAGCAAAATGCTCTCGCCGACACAGGCACTTTGGTCCGGCCCCAGATCCACCTCTAGGGATTCTACAATGACTGTGGTGGAATCAGTCTTGGTAAATCCACAAAAATCTGTAAACGAAACCACATAAGTAGTGGTTTCAGCTGGATTCGCAACAGGGTTTGCAATATTACTGTCGCTCAATCCCGCCTCAGGTGTCCAACTATAATCTCCTTCAAGCGAACCAACAGCTTCCAATTGAACCGGCTCTCCATTACAAGACGCGAGCTGCGGATTGATGCTTAGAATGTTCTCTTGCAAACAGACCACATGCAGATTGTTGGCGGCTCCTGTACCAGAAGTAAAGCCCCACCAGACTTCCTCCTCCCCTGCAAACACTTCAGCAGCAATATCAATTTGATGTTCCAATCTGAGCACACAATCAAAATAGACCGAAATGTTCTTTGCATCTGCATCCCAAATCACCTTCACTCGATGATCTAAGCCGTCTTCGGTATTAATGGCAGAATCGGACATTTGCACCGGACCTGCTATGCTCTCCGACAATGAGTGGTCGACATTTCCATTTAGCTGAAATGCTATGTGATCTTCAGTGGGATCAGAGAAATTGCCGTTTTGCCAGGTGTCAAACTCAATCCCAAAAGAGGGATCAAAACCCTGAAATCCGATTCCTCCACCTGTCACCCCAATAGCGTTCACGCCTACCGTTTGCATACAAAACACAATACCATCTGCCCCCTGAGCATCAATGCTGCCAAGATTCATCAGAAATTCAATTTCAAAAGCTTGGCCCAGGTCTAACTGCTCATCATACCAAACGGTGCCGTTTTGTGTATTGAGCGCTGGAGTGAGTTGATAGCAATCATCTTCCAATGCCTGGGCATTGCCGTTGAGTACATAGCCTTGAGCAGATAAAAGGTTCGGAAGGGCACACAACAATATTAGTGGAATCAGATTTTTCATGGCGACGGTGGTTGATTTACCATCTAAGCTACATAAAATGAGGGAAAATTAGGCGCTTCCAGGCTACGACTCCTTGCCAAACCTCATTCTACTTTCTTATAAAAGTCAGGCTCCCTTCGCAAATTCCTGATAAGCTCAAATCCTAAAACAGCTCCATCAGCATCACGTTTCAACTTTGCGAATCCGCCAAGGAAAAACTCCTCAGAGCTAAGCGGATTAAAAGATAACTTTGGCTGCAGCTGACCAGTGGAATCGGACAAGGAAACATATAATCGGCCATCCTCCTTTTCAATATTTACTGCGCCTTCGTCCAAGGTATTTTTGCCAACATAATGCTCATTAGCGGCTATCGGTCTTCTGATGAGCGTATCTACTTCAAGGTCGAGATGCCAGTCCTGAATCCTGAAAGAATCTCTGATGAATTTTACGAAAAAGCCCCAACATTGAATGTAAATATAGGACTTTTAGGAGCGAAGCTGTTTTGCACGTGGTGGCGGCTTGCTCGCTCTCCGTTGCAATGCAGGCACTATGGGCAGGCTTCGCCGCACCAGCGTGCGGGTCTTGCTAATGCAGCCCCGCCCGCTGGGCGCTCAGTCCTGCCCATAGCACCTGCATTTCCACTGCGATCGAGGCTATCTTGCACCTGCAATCGTTCGCGGAATCTCAGGAGACGCAACACTACTTGATCATTAAATGGATGAGGGAAAATGGGTAACTAGCTCGATTGCAAAAAAAGAGGCTACCCACTTAAAAAGTAGGTAGCCTCTACAAATTTCTCTTGCCAACAAGGATTCATAGCTGGCGCTGACAGAAGCTAAGAACCACTTGTCGTTGATTTATTGGGAAGCAATTGTTACGGAGCTTTTTTCTCACCGACGTCGAGTACGCTACTTGTTGAGAATGACTTTTTCCGTCACTAACTGATCTCCAATCTCAAGGTAAATTACATAAATCCCTGAAGGCAAATTCAACAGCGATAAGTTCTCGAAATGTTGACC
>JAHDEE010000076.1:12666-16909 GCA_020629005.1 Chitinophagales bacterium | reverse complement strand
GGTTTGTGGCTCCGTTCGAAGGAGACTGCAGTGCTGGGGCGTTGCTGGGAACATTGGCAGAGTAGCACACCTGATCAATATAGGTACTCGTTTCAGTACGCAAGGTTGGCAGATAATTGAAGAGGTTGACACCTGGGCAAGCAGTAGCAGTTATCCCAACTTGACTGTGCCCCGTAATATTGTATTCGATACCGTTTCCGTATAAAGTAGACTGTGCAGTAGGAGAAATATTCTTTTGGTCGGCTTTCCAAGCTACAAGCTTCTTTAGGCTTTCTAAGGCAGCTGCAGTTGGATTGGTGTTTTCAAAATTTCCGATTAAGGAAACTCCCATTGTATTTACATTTGCACCCTTTGCATGGGCACCCTCCACATCATCTCCCCCGCTTCGACCTTCGTATATATTTCCATTTGGGGCGATTAAGTAGTGATAGCCAATATCCCCCCAACCTTTATTGATCGCATGCGAAGTCCAAATCGATTGAACTTGTTGCGCCCAATTGGTATTGCTTGGAGTAGTAGCTGTATGATGGACAATCAAATGGCTTACATTTGTATATGCGGGCGTCCAATTTGGAGAGGATTGTCCATCTGCACATCCCCAACTTGTTCGAGAGATAACCGGGGGCTTGTTACATCCAACTGTTCTGAGTTCACCTTGCTCAAGGTCTTCGCTACTTGAGGTAATTTTGTAAGGTTTGAAAAAACTCAGGTCAATATTATTGATGATCGATGCCTTCTTGCTTTCACCAATCAGTTGTACTTGAATTGAGTCAATTTCTTCCAAATAGTACAATTCCGAATACCTTTTCCTCTCGGTCACTCGGTCATGCATGTCATAGTAATGATCATCAAATTGGAGAGTTATCCAGTCACTCCAATCGCTTTGAACGCTTCGAGTCCTTAAGAGCAGATTTGATAGAACTGTCCGTACTTCAGACCCTTGGACAGATACCTCAAGAGTAATAAATGAGCCTGGATTTTGCAAGGGAACAGCTATCGCTGTTGATCCAAGCAAGGGTCGTTCTCCTGAAATTCCGTTTATTCTCCAACCCTGACTATTAAGTTTATAGGACGAAGTCTCTGGTAGGGTATAATGCTTCAAAGATATCGTCTGATGGTGCTTGGCATCATAAGAAGAGGTTTCTTGAACATCCTGGGCTCCTACCCACACTGAGGACAGCAAGACTAAAGCACAAAGTGTAATTTTCTGAAAGCTTAACATATTATGCGTTTATTGTGTGAAACAATTGTATAAGAAAAGGAAGAACGATATTTGCACCCAAATTGATCGGATATTGCTAAGTAAATAGCTCTTCGCTCATGGACGAAATTAGTTGAAGTAGAGCAACGAATACCCATTGTTCATGTTCTTATAGTTTTCTTATCTTAAGAAAAGAAGTCTACCGCAAAAATATTCTTGAGCAGCTAAGCTGGCGTAGGTGACCGAGGCGGCCTGAACCCTGCAGGAATCACACTTCAATAATGAACCAATCAACCTAGTGCCCAGTAATTTATACCTGTTACGGTTTGTGAACTGCTTTGCTTTTATGGTAGCAGTGACTCCCATCCTTACAAGGTGATCTTTGCAGCTAGTGCAAAGGGCCCCAATTAATGAATAGCTAGCGCGGAAGAGAAGCTATAAAAAATAGCCCTGATAGAAATGGAAATGGAGGCACAGCTCAGCCGCTGAGTCGCTCCGCAGGACTGGCTGCATTAGCGAGACAGGCATGCGGATGCAGGGAAGCAGCTGAGCTGTGCCTCCATTGGAATGAATAGCAGGACGGGTGTTGGCGCGGTGGTGTAGCCTTTCGCTCCTAAAAATGAAGAAGTAGCTGGATCCCAGTGTGGAACTCAGTACACTAACTAGTTAACACTGGCTGGAATTACTTTCCAAATTCTAGTCAAAAGTTCACTGATCAGTCAACATTTGGGGCAGAGTTCGTGAGATTCTCATTAACACATAAAATAAGTTATATGCAATACGCGAAATTTAGTATTTTGTGCCTAAGAACTACCCTAAATAGAAAACATGAAATACTCTGTTATACTTTCCATTGCTGCACTATTTTTGTGCTCACTATTTACTAGCGCGCAGGATTGCGATTTACTCATTCCCAGCTACGGCTCTGAGCCGGCCCATGCCTTTATTCGGCCAGATTCTCCCTTGCAAATGGTGAACGGGTCTCTTGACAGCACCTATCAATATTACATTTATGAATCTAATGGCAACGAACCTGATACGCTAGGCTTTGCTGGCAATGCTGATTGTGAAGCAGTGAAATACATCTTTTTGCCAATGGCGGAGCGATCAAATCTGGATCTTACTGCCGTTCATCCACCAGGAGAGAGTAGCAGTACCATCGAGCTGTTGAACAAGATCGGAGCTGAATGGTCGGTTGAAGTGATTTCCGGTCCTTATCGGGGATCGATAATGGAGATGCAAGCAGATGCCATGGTTTATTCTGCTGATGAAGGATTTGTCGGTACTGATTATGTATTGCTAGAGTATACCAGTAGTGCTACCGGAGTGACGAAGCATGTCAATTTGTCGATCTGGGTGGAAGAATCTGAGCTTAGCAGCCCAATAGCTGAAGATGATCAGTTTTCAGTGATGGTGGACAGTGAGGCAAATCGATTGGATTGTCTAAAGAATGATGAGGCTCTTACTGAAGTAACTGGTATGCAGGGTTTATGGAGTTATTCGCATAATCATATCAATTGGGGACTTGGAAACGAGATCAATCGATATGTGAATGGCTTGCTCGAAATTGAAATCAAAGATGACAATTATCAAGTCTCGCTAGACGGGAACTTGCTCCAGGAAGACAGATTCGGGCGAATATATGGAGAATTTCCTGGACCGATTAGCAGCTCTATTGATGTTTTCAGCCACTATATCTTTAAGAACCTGGATGCTATTCCGGGACTTGTTGGGGACATTCCCTATACTATGGAATCCTGGGGGTCGCAGGTCTTTCTACATGAGCCCTTTGTCGATGGAGGCTACTCTGTTTGCAAGCGTCAATCTGCGATGGGTTTGATTGAAATTGTGGAGCAACCGGCTCATGGAACGATAGAGGAAATCAGCGATTCCTATGTGGTCTATAGTCCTGATCCCGGCTATGAGGGAGCAGATGAGATTAGCTATAGGATCTGTAATTTCCATCAGGACTATTGCTCCGATATTGCCACAATTTCTATTCAGGTTGGAGAACCAGTGCTTAGGGATGACTTCCAATATGTGAGTGATGAAGGTAGCAGCGGCCTTAGATTTCTGATGAACGATGTCTTGCCAGCGACCTATGAGTTGAGTCTGGAGACAGAACCTGTGAATGGCACGATCAATCTTGATCAGAAGCTATACGATCCAGAATACAACTATTCCGGCCTCGACTCTTTCCAATACAAGATCTGTTTTGAACCCCCATATGAATGCCAAACTGCCTGGTCTGTTTTGGATGTGATTAGCCCTAATCTGAATACCGAAGATGAGGATTCAGAGCACACTATTGTTGTTGACTGTTATCAAGAGCAGGTGTATCAGGTCGAGCCTAGCCACGAGGAGGGCTTTTTTAGCAGCCAGCAATTCTACTCTGGGGTCACTGCCGACGGCTTAGTAATCGGTAATGATTACCCAGGTGGCCCCAGCAACTATTCCTTCCAATACATTGTAGGCAATGCAGTAAGTACACTGAATGTCTTCTTTGACTTTGACGAAGATGTTTGCTTTGCGCCACAAGCCAACGATCAGTCGGCACTGCTGGTAGAAGAAACCAGCCAATCGTTGGATATATCGTTGCCAGACGGTACGGAGACTGAGTTCGAGCTTTTGCAGGCACCAACGGGTGGGAATTTAGATTGGAGCGCAGATGGTTCCGAACTCATCTATACGGCAAATGCTGACCATATAGGAGAAGATTGCTTCACTTATGTGCTTTCCAACATTATGGGTTCTGATACTGCTCAGGCTTGTTTCTTTGTACCGTTATTGATGCAGGACATTACTGTGTGTGCAGATTCTGTACAGTTGTCTGCCCTATTACCGGAAAGTGAAGATGGAATCTTCTTTTGGAATCCAATATCTCCCCAGCTTGATTTCCCTCCTGATAACTTTCAGGACATCTACGCTATGAACACCTATTTTACCCCTGAGGATCGTGGTCGATATACCCTAGAGTTGGTTTATGAGGATGCAACAGCATCAATATCACACGTGTTTGAAGTAACGCTTCTACATGAATTC
>JAHDEE010000076.1:10738-12566 GCA_020629005.1 Chitinophagales bacterium | reverse complement strand
GGCTTGTACCTTGTGCAAGTACAAACGAAATTGGGTATGGAGACCTTCAAGCTTGTAGCAGAGTAGTGTGTTTGGAGCTTGAAGTAAAACAAGGGAGAAGCATTTGCGCTTGGCACCACGATCAAGTGGTGCTGGGATCAGTGGTAGATGAGTGAGTGGAATTCTCAAGTTCCAGTTTTAGACTGTTCCACTCCTCTCTGATAAAATCCGCTACCTGATTTACCTTTTGCTTTGAGAAATCAAAATCTACGCCAGCAGTGTGATATATCTCCTGGAGAGAAACAGTATTGCCTAGCTTCATGGCCTTGATCAAACGATCGATCACTACTTGCTTGTTGCTTTTGAACTCTTTGTAGATTGACAGTGCTCCCAGGGTGGCGATGGCGTACTCCACCATATAAAAGGGGGCCCTATAAAGCAAGGAGTATCGCTGCCAGGAGGCCAGAGGATCAGTCTTGTCATCGAAGCCAGTATTGAATTCTTCCAATAGTCTGGCCCAGTACTGGTTTCTCTCTGTAATGCTATGCGCGGGATTTAGGTAGGCCCAGGTCTGAAAGCTATCCACGAGGCCCACCATTTTGAAGAGCTTCAGGCTACCTTCCATCTTGCTCAGTTTTGCAGCCAGCAGCGCCAGCTTATCCTGGAAGAATACGTCCCAATACTCCATTGCGATGAATTCCATTGTGAGTGAAAAAAGCTCGTCAGCTGGCATGCAATTGCAAGACCATAAGTTGGCTCATAGCATTTAGGGGATGACAATTTGCACTAAGTTGAGCAAACGCCTGCGTCTCAGAAGTACCAATATTTCAGCAAGAGCGTTTTGATAGTAGAAGCTCTTGCTTAAGATGGTGTAGAACACTGCCACCAACAAAGAAAAAGGACCAAGCGGTTGGCGTGACGAGTCGTCGCGCCTTTAACCGCCGGTCCCTTTCCTCCTAACTCCTGTTAGCTACTTAATCTATCCTCTACACGCTGATCATTGAACTATTTGCTCTCGTTCGTAGGTTCGGCTTGTCGCTTCTCCTCTTGCTTCGTTGTTTTCGTACTGCTGAGTCGTTTCGGTTACGGTGAGTACTCGGTACCTTTCCGTCTTTGTCTGTCCTAACCAGTTCTTCTTTGTCCTGGTTTGTACCTCTCCTTTCTTTATGTCAAAGTCCACGACAGTGCTGATGTTGAATTCACCATCTCCGTCTGGTCTGGACAGGTTCACGATCTGTGTAATGTAATTTTCCTCCACCTTCATGATGTTGAATTCTGTTTGGTTTTGGAACAACCACTCAGACTCCGAGTATCTGTCGTCCAGAAATAGATAGGTCCCCTTCATGGCTACTCGCCTCCACATCATATCATGGGGTGCTCCATGATCATATCCTGGATACTTGTGGCTTGGGAATAACTTGCCTAATGCAGTCTTTGCAGCCGCTGTGGTATACTTGAAATTACTCTCGTGGATATGTTGAGTGGCGCCTTCATAAATACCATCAGGCTTGCATCTTTCTCGTTTGACCCAAGGGCTGGCATGAGCATATAAGGTCGAATCTTTGATCGCTCTAAATTTAGTGTGCGCCAGGTAATCAGCATCATAGACAGCAGCTCTCCATAGATCCATCACGAAGGGTTTTCCTGTTCTTGGATCGATGGGTTCCTCTCCTGAGGGGTCGGAGTAGCGGACTGGATTATTGGCCAAGGCCGCATACATTGACCACTGATTGTATTGCTCAGCCAATGGGTCGATTCCATTGAATCTTCCCAAGCAAGGATCATAATATCTGGCTTCGTAATCGTACCAGTCCAGATTGAGGTCTTTGAGCAGCTCTTTGCCTCCATG
>JAHDEE010000076.1:0-10638 GCA_020629005.1 Chitinophagales bacterium | reverse complement strand
CCGCCTTGAGTGCTTATCTGTCTGCGCTTTATTCCTGAAGCGTCATACAGAAACTCGACCTTGTCTGCACTCGTTTGAGAATCGACCTGATTAGGCAAGTTCAGATGATTGTAGGAGACATCGATTGCTTTGTTGGCATCCGCTATGAGATTGCCATTGACATCGTGTTGATAGTGGCCCGTAGAAGCGCTGCTATTGCTATTGAATCCATTGGGCTGACCATTGATGACAATATTGCTGACAGCATCATTGACGGAGACTAATTGGTTGCCATTATATGCGTAAGTCAACTGATCGATGTAACCATACTGGGGATTGTTTTGCAGGCTTAGCAATCCCTTTCTGTCGAGAGACAGCAGATTACCATTTCTGTCGTAGGCAATATTGTCCACTGTAAATCGATCATTGATCAGAGTGCCCGTTGCGCCACCTGGACCTACTGGTCCTATCGGACCCGTCGCTCCACCATTTTGTTCTAACTGATGCCTCGCAAGGTTCAGTCGGTTCAGGGCATCATAATTAAAACTGTACTTGTTCCATTCGAAGTCTGTTGCTGTCACCCATTCCATCGTGCTGATGTTTCCATTGTAGAAGGATGGATCAACACCTAGTTCCTGGTCGCCCAGGTAAGACAACTCTAAAGCAAATACTGAATCACCTGCCTCAATTGTCGATTTTGCCTTAAGGCTTTGCACATCATTGATTTGGGTGAGCCAGCCTTTGATATTGTAACGATAGTTGATCGATTGCAGATTACCGGCATAAGATCCATCGGGTAAGATGTCCTCATGTAAGTATTTACTAATCAATTGCCCAACTGAGTTGTAGTGCTGACTGGAAACGTTCGTCCAGTCTTCGTCATTGACTTGCATCTTAAGCATGTGCAACAACCTTGCATTGTTGTACAAATAGATGGTATGTAGCTTCAAAGGCGGTTGTGAAAGTGTTTCCTTGTCAATGCAGTGAATTCGCTTGCTTTGCAGCAGCAGCCCTCCGAAGTCGTATTCATTGGTGATAATGTCATCACCTCCAAGTAGGTTGCTTTGTTGGCTTTGAATTAGTCGGGAATACTTATCATAAAATGAAGCGGATTCCAACCAGCGATTGTTGTTGTCCAGAAGCTTAGTTTTTTGGAAGGTCAACAAGCCTCTGAGAAACTTGCGGTTAAAGGTTTCATTATTTGGAAAATTAGGATCAACCTGATAAGCAAAGTTAGCTTGTCCATCATTTTCGATATCATAATCTCCATAAACGAACACATTTAGCACAGACATACCAAAGGGCATATCAGGATGGACCTTTCCATTGATCGTATAGCTATAAGGTCCTACAGCTCTGCTTTCATAGTTGATGACATTAGCATCGAAGAAGGACTGCCATTCACTCTGTGTTCGGTCTCTTCTGGGACTAAAGAATCCATTCATGATTTCTCTGCCCAGTTCATTGTATTTCTTGAACAACCACTTGCCTTCAGCCGCCAGTTTGCCATCTCTTTGCAGCACGAGTTTATCGAGTTGGTTGTAGACAAATTCTTCAGTGGCTTTACCTGGTACTTTTTTGGCTGCCAGTCGCCCCTTCTTGTCGTAGGTATAAGCAAACACATACTTATCCGCCCATTGCTGGTCCTGCGGCATTCCATTGAAGAATCCCTGTTGGTATCCCTCCGGTTGTAATACAAATGCCAGTCGACCAAAGGCATCATAGATCTTATAGGTATAAGCAAATTCAGCAGTAGATACCTGGCGCTTCGTCAAGATAAGCCTATCTGACTTGTCTTTGTAGGTCGTCTCTGTGTTGCCGTTTTCATCAATTGCTTCTTCCACGAACAACTCATTTTCATCGTAGTGGCCAATGGGGTAAGGCAGCCCATCGCTGGCTCCGATTGACCACAAAACCACTTCCCGATTGGTATTGAATCTATAGTCGGTCCGCATGGTATGGTTCTTTCCAATTTGCCACTCTTCTCCAGCCCCTCCCCTTTCTTTTATCCGCATCAGCGGAGATCGCTCTAGACTAGTCTCAGCGAAGGGGAAGTCGGATTCCGCGACAGCGTTGTTGCTTGCCTTATAGAATGCCAACTGTTCCGATAGATAGTTTTGACGGTATTGACCGTTTCCCATCGCTGCATATTCCAGATAGTCGAATGGTGTCAAGCCAAACTTGTCATAATCTTGAATATCCACCACTGCTTCTCCTGCCTTAGGGCTGGCTCCTTGTGTCACAGTTTGGATCGGTCGACCTAGTCCGTCAATATATTTGTTGCTGATCTGTCGGCCTTGCCCAATACCCAGGTTTGCCAGGTCAGAAAGATTCTCTACTGCACGATAGGCTTGCTGAGTGCTAATGCAGTTTGGCGTGTTGCCAGACTGAGCTGTGTAATTGATGCTTTTGAGAATATTCCGATCCTGGTCTTTGGTCACAATCAAGCGACCCAAATCATCGTATTCAAAATACTTGCCCACATTATTGGCATCCATAATGCAAGTCAGCTGATTTCGCTCATTGTAAGTGAAAGTCTGCATTTCTGCTTTCTCGGGAAAAAGCCGAAGCTCATCAATCTTTGCATGTCCGGTAATTTCAATCCTGCCATCCGCTTCTGCCTCAAAGAAATGCTCCATTAAAGTCCATTGAGTAAATCCAGTTTCTGGTTTGCTATAAACATCTTTCACCTGGCCATTGTCCTGGACAAATTTCACCTGGGACTTTCCGTCCTTTTGCCAGTAGGAAACAACATATCGACCAGTAGTGATCTTACGGCTGGTGACCACTGGCTGCTGCGTATCCAGCTGATAAAAGGCGTTTCCGGATTTGGCATTTTGCAGACCGACCCGGTTGCCATCATAGGTCCATCCGTCATCAGCATTGCTTTGCTCGAAAGAGGTGTAGGCTATCAGCTCGTGGGCTGCATTCTTCACAGATGCCATTACAAGATTTCTCCCTTGCCCATCCCAAATGAAGGCATCAGGAAGGCCGGCTTCTTTTCTCACTTGAATCAACTGACCCTGCTCATTGTAGGCTTCAAGTAGCTGAACTCTCTGGAAGTTGTCATCCAGGGTCAAGCCATTGATTTTATCGTAAACCGTTTTAGAAAAAGCAGAAACAGGCTCGGGAGTATCCTTGTACCATTGGTAAATCTCTGCCGGCTTAATTAGCCCATTGGCACCCTTCCCGTACTTCGTGTGTTTGACATCGGTCAAATAATACTCTTGGTCAGTCTCTCTGCGTATCCAGCGCTGAGCTTCAATGACAGGATTCAGGCGATTGAGACTGATCATTTCATTTATAGTAGCATAGTCTGGGTGCATTGGCTGCATTTTACCTGGAGTGAGGTAGTCAGAGGGTCTGTAGTCGATCATCTTGACAATGGTCCCATCGCTATCGGTTTGATGTGTCCTTGTTGGTAGCAGCGTAGCTCTGTTATCATAAAAAGTCTTCACCTCAGAAGTCAGCGCATTGCCCTGCTCGTCGAAGAAAGTGGTTTTATGGCTCGTTAGAAGTTTGCTTGCTGACAACAAGTTATAAACCAATAGATAGCCGGCTACCAAGCCTCCATTGGGAACAAACATGATTTTGTAATGCTCTGTCTCCCGCTTGTTGTTAAAAATCTGGTCTTGGGGATTAGACATCTCATCTGTAAACTCGTATTGGAATTCTTCTTGCTTGACCATCTTTCCGGAAGTGTCAAAATACTCTTGCTTTACTAAATCTCCACGTTTCCAGGAAAAATCTTGAATCGGCTTCAAATACAATTTTGTAGGCACTGCGGTAGCTCCAATGAGGTATGCTTCCCATCCACCTGGCTCGTTGCTGTAGTTTGTCAGATTCTGGATAATGGGAAAGGCATTTGGATTGACTTCATCTTTGTAGTCATCTGCTGTGGTAAAATGATGAACGGTCTTTCCGTATTCGCCATCATGAATTTGTTCTGTAACAACAGCATAACTAACATACTGCCCATTGGTATTGCCCAAAGGGATCAAAGAGGAAGAAACACCTTTTGCATAGACACATTCTGTCGCTTTACTTTCATCAAGAAAAAGCGGCTCTCTGCTGATCACACCGGAGGAACTGCCGTCCGGATTTTGATAGCTATAGTTCTTCACGATACTTTTACTGCTAATTCCATCCTGACTAATCATTTGCTTAATACGCAGGCCTCCACCCTTTCTGTTTTTGTCGGAGACGTATTCCCTGTACCTCAAATTGAGGCTGTTGGTCACTCCGCCAAATTGCTTGACAGTAGCAACGGATGCCTTTGCTGATATGGTGATTTCGTAGTTCACTGCAGCTTGCAGAACGATGAGTTTGGACTCACCAGACTTTATGGTTTCATCCCAATCGTACAGAATCGTTCCTGAGGCATCTTTGATTTGGATGTAGTTGTCAGGAGTGGGATCTCCCTTTGGGCCTCCTTGCAAATCCGGGATATTGGGAAACACAGGAACAGCATCAACCATGATTTGCGATCCCGGCAAACCTGCAAACTGTAGGTTGATTGTTTTAGTGTCCACCTGAGTCGCGGAATTCGAACTGGCTTTAATTCTCTGCGATTTTTCATCGCCCAGACTTTGCTCAATCTTTTCTCGGAGCTTTCCTGATCGAAGGCCAGCCACCAGGCTGTATTCGTCCAATTCATATTCAATTTCGATGCTACCTCCAGTAGGATATTGCACCTTGTTTAAGGAACCACATTTGGCCTTTTCTTCGTCAGGATATCGGTCTGCCCCTTGATAGACTTGAGGTCTGCCAGAACCATAGGGTTGATAAATAAGGGTAGGAATTCTCTTGTCTTGCTTTTTCCCATTATAGTATCCAAACTGGTCAATGGCATTTAGTTCGGAAAAGGAGTAGCTGTTGCTTCGTCTCTGGGGATCAAGTCCCCAAAAGGGAACAGGCAAAGCGGTAGGATTGTGGTAACTGAACTGGTATGGGGGTAACTTTGTCCCCTGGTGTCCTTCTTCCGTAATCTGATCCAGATAAATCCTGCTTTGAATCGTTGAATAAGCAAGGTCAAACTGCTTAATAGCTGCACCGGAGGCAGATTTGATAGAGATCTGATCTAGTTTGTATCCCTGCTTGTCCATGTTTTTGTTCGTCCAGTCCCAGCGAACCAGATCATCGCGAAGCGAACTGGCAAAGTCAATCACAAAGTCAGAGGATTTAATCTGCTTCAGCCTCTTTGCTTCAATCCTGGAAACCACCAATTGATTAACATCTTTCAACTCGCAGATGGAAGGCTTATACTGGCCAGATTTGATCATTGCTGCGAGGTCACCTGTGGGCATGTAATAGATCGGATCTTCACAGTAATTTCTGTAGCGCAGTTGTAATTCATGAGAATCGTATAGGAACTCGATCGTGTCCTTATTATTGAAAGAGACAATTTTGGTTAGGTACCAGGAGCTCGGCACAACATTGAGCAGAGGAATGTAGTTATCAGGGTCCAATCCGTATTCCCCTGACCTGTCTTCTGTGTATTCTACTTCTTCGAAGTAATATTGGGTGCCGTCAATGTCCGTTACTTTAAAGGCTTCGATACTTGGCTTGTTGGGTCCGCCCTGCTTTAGGATTTCGATCTTGATCTTTTGATTCGGTAAGCAAACGACTTCCTTATTTTCATCGAAATAGAATTGCCCTTTGATGTGCCCCACATTGAGGAAGTAGATATCAGGCTCTGTGTCTACTTGCTGCTGTTTGTGTCTGTAAACCAGGTCCAGCTGTTTTTGAGCATTGTTACTCTGGTAGAGATCATTTCCGGTCTTTCCAGTTTTCAACCAGCCGAATTGATGATCGTCTGGCAAACCCCTGGTGGCTCTCGAGATAACACCTCCAGCATTGAGTGACCAGCCCAGGCCAACCCAGCTTGGTAGATCATCTACCTTAACCCCGCTAGCATGATAGCTGAGCGAAATGTTGTGAGAAATCTCTTTGCCCGTCAGCTTAAAGATGGGCACATCGATACTTGGAATTCCGGTGGCCAGGCTCACTGGAATCTCCGTGTATTTCCCCAAACCCGTGGCAGTTGGAGATTGCGGAAGAAAAGAATGGTTCATGATAATTGGTTTTTTTGGTTCAAAACTGTTTTTCTGGCTGGAGATAAACCGGATGGAGATTTTGTTACCCCCCCCCTTCCTCATCAGCGCGCTCAAAACTTCATATATTGCATGGGCACGCGGAATCTAGGCCTGGCACGGCTCTTAATTGACATGATCTACTTCAGAAACGTAGAGCCCTTAATTACTATCAGGTTAAAAGTTGTTAACTATAGCATTAGTTGACACTTTTCGACTACCTTCATTTACGGATTCTCTATCCATTCTCCCGGAGCCATTATGTGCCTTATCAGTTAAGAGCTAACAAACAAGTACCGTCTCTATGATTACTCGTATGACCAGAATTTCTCTTGAAAGCTTCCGCATTCTCGTCAATGCATATGCTCTCTGCTTATCAAAAGGGCTTCCTAAAAGAAGCACAACAAAACTAATCACACTACTACTACTTGCCACACCAATCCTGTCTTGCTCACCAAAAGCTGTGGATCTTGAAGCACAAAACCTAGTGGACAACAAAGCAACATCTACCGCAAATCAAGAGGCTATAATAGATGAAGCTTTTGACAGTGAAGTCTATAGAAAAGAAGGAATTGCCTCCACTGAATGGCAAGAGGTTCTGGACTCAGCACTGGCGAAAGATTCTACCATCGCATTTCTATGGCAGCAAAAGGCGATGCCACTCTATAAGCAAGGAAAATATGAATTGGGTCGAC
The DNA here is from genome assembly GCA_020629005.1 of Chitinophagales bacterium. Taxonomy (GTDB): domain Bacteria; phylum Bacteroidota; class Bacteroidia; order Chitinophagales; family UBA2359; genus JAHDDV01. The sequence continues at coordinate 3,872 of JAHDEE010000076.1, read as the reverse complement.
CTTTTTTGGACAAGGCAGTTCATTATGATAGGGCTAAATATCAAGATTACAGGGCTTTTATGACTTGCATTTTCGCCAAAGACTATCAAGAGGCGATACTCGACTTTGAGGATTGCATAGAGCAGTTTGGTGACAGTTACGTGATGGATCATTCCTACAGCTTCTATATTGCCCTTAGCAAAATTCAGCTGCACGAATTTGAAGAAGCCGAGCAATTATTGCGGGCTGAGGTTGAACGGCAAGTCAGGGAAAAGGGAGCTGAATCGGTTCACCATTTGGATCTGTTTTATCTGGGCATCAGCCTCCTAGAGCAAAATAATTATGAACAGGCTGCAGTGGAGTTTAATAGAGCAATAGATATCTATGCCGAATTCGCAGACGCACAACTGTATCGGGCGATTGCCTTAAATAAATCGGGTAATTCTGATTCTGCAAAATCCCTACAAGCTTTAGCTATCGAAAACGGTAAGGCGGGTTACACAATCAATGAGGACAATTCCGTCTACGAGAGATACCCCTATCAGGTGCGATGGCATTTGTACTAGCAACACACATCACCATTCCTGCCTGCTACGGCTTTGGATAAGATCCTTCCCATAGATTAGCAAGGGCTCATGGGTCCTGCGTAAATTTACCAGAAGTAACCGTCTCGGGCTCGCGAAACAAACCCCTGCCTACCAAGCAGTAGACAGAGGTTCGTACAATTTTGACTTGCTATAAATGATTTATACATCCCTATTTTCCTCCACCAGCCAACAAGGATGCTGTCAAAAAATGCCCTCGTCTAAAGCATTTCTAGCGGCGTCAAAATCAGACACTTATTGATTCACAATCCCTAAGATAGGGAGAAGAGCAAAACCGATTTTTATTAGGAGCGAATTGTCATCCCATCGCGTTGGCGGTCTCCCAGCTATCCATTCCAATGGAGGCACCGCACAGCTGCTTCGCTGCATCCACATCATTGTCTTGCTAATGCAGCCAATGCTGTGGAGCGACTCAGCGGCTGTGCGGCGCCTCCATTTCCATTCCTATCTGGGCTATTTTGCAGCAGTTGTCGATCGTGGCGAGTATTAATAGATGCCAATGTACATCAGAACTTTTTGAATCATTGGACGTACGGTTTGCCGTTCTCGTTTATGGCGCAAATCGCAACAAGCAATTTCCTCCCATGCGCCCCGAAGACACGAACTATTCCAAAAGATGGTTTTTCGGCGGGGCTTTAAATCTTGTCTTGCGACTACGCGGGACTTAGGTCCCGCGGTAGGAGGCTTTGTGCTTACAGCACATGGTTAATCGGCAAGCGCTAAAAGATAAACTCTTCGAAAAGTAATGGGTAGTGCTTGCCAAGAGGCGATTCGTTGATCAGTTTGCTATGCAAATGTGCTTTCCTTCTTGCAAAGAACCAAGGTAGACATCGCCCTTAGATCATTAACATTGACCGTTTTTAGAGGTTCGATGAAGCTCAACTGAAATTCATCAATTAACTGATGGAGGATTTCGAGGGTAAGCAAAAACCTCATTGAACCATCTGGCAGCAAATAAACGCCAGCACTCGATTCTTTGATTTTATCACTGATGCCAATATCAGAAGTCATTCTGATAAAGAGAATGCCATTCTGGTTAAGTACTCGAACCAATTCCCCAAACATTCTTTTGAAATGACTCAAATCCCGTGCAAAATGCAAAACCGCATTACATATTACCAAATCAAAACTACTATTCGCAAAGGAGAGTTGTACCAAATCCCCAACATAAAACTGATCAAGAACTTGAGGAGATCCAGCCAATCTTTCCTTCAATAGATCATAAGCTGCCTCACTTTTATCCACACCAAAAACATCAAATCCGTTATCAATAAACCAAAAGCTATTTCGTCCATTCCCAAAACCCGCATCCAAAACTTTTGAGCCCGGCATAAAGCGCCCCTTTAACAATTGATCCAACAAGGACATATCCATTCCTTGCAGCTCTGCATTTAACGTTTCCACGTCCATTCTAAAAATATATTAATAGACCATAAAATCCATATATTCTGCTACCCTACTTGTTTTCGATAAAAACTGACTTGCGTCCGGTGGTACTGTTGTGTCAGCTAAATTTTGTTTCAATATTCGTCAAATACTGCATAGACGTCAATACGCTAATTCTATTTGAGGTTATCCAACAAATGGCTATAAAGTTAGGAATTTCATTTTCATTTCCACGTCTTTGGTGTTCCCTATTCCATATAATACGATAGAACCGCGTGAGGGATAGAAGCGGTACGAGCCGCCGGCCACAGCGTGTGAGGCATGCGCCAGCAGGGCTCGACCTTAGGAGAGACCTGCTGGTGCATTAGCCGAACCGCTGTGGACAAGGTGAGTGAGAGCGGATAGCCCGACCTGCACAGCTTTCTTGACGTTGGATTTCGGATTTTGGATGCTGGGTAGAGAGAGCTTGATTTTCCACTGCAAGTGCTGAGCTGTGCAGGGCACGCCATAATAGAGTCTAGACTATTTTTCAATTAATATTTTTCCTGTCAGAAACATGCTATGCCAGGTTACAAAGGATAATGCAAACTTGAATTTGTCATCTTTGCCATATACACAAACTTTGTATTTCGACTGATTGAATGCTAGCTCTTCTCTCCAATTCTTACAGTCCTAGCAAACCACCAAGACTCGGTGCGTCTCTACGGTGAGATTGCGGAGTCTTGTCTCTTCGAGACTGCTATCACATACGTACATCATTGCAGGGGCTTAAAAACCCGAGCTATGAAACCCGAAAAGTTGCTTCCTGCACTTAAAAATGGAATCCGTCTACTCCCGCTAATCTATGGGCGCCTTGTCTTGCGAAAAAATCAGCTCAGCCAATTACTCAATCATTTCTTCCCTGCACCACTGGCTCCATCCTTTGGCATACTGCCAGGAAGGAGCCTTATTTATTCGACACAGGCTTCTTTATTTAAATGATACATCTAATATTTCTCTTTTTAAGTAGGATAATGTGACATATGGACTAACGACTTTAATGGATTTATTTTCTACCAATTCAAAGATTGCTTTATCAAACGGAGACGCTTTCTTTGTTAGACTCTTTTCGTTATGGTAAATTAGCTTTGTCATTTTTTTATTTCTGCTTGTGTCGAACGGATCTGTGATATGTGGCGTATCCCGCAGGGTATGCCATCATCATCACTTGTTGTGCTAAACCTCCGGTAGCCTGCAAAGCACCAGTACAACATCAGCAAACCGCCTTACTGTACAATTCAGCCTAGCACCTTCACAAGATACCATATACTTTTATTCTATTTAACCATAATCAAACGTCATGCGTAAAAAATGACCATCGTCCAGCTTGCCAACACGCAAGTTCAAGGATTCGAACAGCTCTACAAGCAAATGCTCACCAATGTTCGATTGAACGGACAAAGTGAAAGTGCACTGGCCAACTATGCCAGGTCACTCGCAAAACTCTCTTTACACTTCGGCTTTATTCCATTGGATCTTACTGATCAGCAAATCAACGAGTATCTGCTTACCATTAGGGATAAACAGAACCCGAGTCTCTCCTACTTTAAGCACACTGTCGACGGACTTAGGTATTGCTTCCGCCTGGCCGGACGCAATGACCGAGCCATTGAACTGCCTTCCATCAAACGCTTGCAGCAGTTGTCTACTGTTCTTAGCAAGCAGGAATGCAAAAGACAAACCACCCCTACGACCAAGACACATGTATACCTGCATGTCGCACAGACCATGCCTATCAAGTCTTTTAGCCCACTCGACACGCTCTACAAAAAGCAGTCGTGAAGCCTGCATTTGAAGTAGCTGAACTGATTGCTCCAAGACTGGATCAAATCTGGAAGTCCAACAAATTCACCAATCAGCAGA
>JAHDEE010000365.1 GCA_020629005.1 Chitinophagales bacterium | reverse complement strand
ACCGACGAGCAACGAAGTATGACAGAAATAGAAGCCCTTAAAGGTGGTGCGAATTCCGTTTGCGTAGCACTAGCTACATCATTGGCCCTTAATGTCATTTTGCAGCTGTTCCCAACTTGGAATATTGTTGTAATGGTACTTCTTCAGCAACTTACAATCTTTGAACACAACCAAACCGGGATTAGAACGTATCATCGTCTTGATTGGCGTAGCATCCAGATTGTAGAATTCATAGTTGCCCGCACTTTTGACATTCGCCTCATCGATCAATGATCCAGTCAGCCCATAGATCTTGGATCCTTTCTTCTTGGCCTCAGACATCAATCCATTGATTGCTTTCCAGCCATCATCATTAGACTTGTCTATGCTGTAGGCAGCAACAAAAAATTGTAGGCCATCTTCTGCCAGAATGGCATCTGCCTGGTCTTCCCCGTCAGCATCTGCTATCAGGAAGTCCTTAATTTTTGGCAATTCCGGTTCACGAATTACCGTAGATTCCCGATCTGCGAATTTCCAGCTCTTGTCTTCCCACAATCGGGATTTAGTAAACTCATCTGTGGTCATTCGTTTGGTTTCTCCCGTACTTTCATTTTTGTAGATCATGAAGTCCAGCGTCTCCCCGGGATCCAGGCCTTCCATAGATTTTCCCTCACATAAATTCACCCCTTCCTTATAGGCGCGAAAATCGACGATGGGAAGGTTCCAGACATTGCGAAAAGAAAACCAGGTGCCGGCAAGGCTGAGAATTCCAAATACAGCCAGACTTGGAGCCATGCGAATTCTGGGATAGTTATGAAAGGCGTAAAGGATCGCAGAAAGCATCATGCCCAAAAAGATCATCGTCTTAGTACCGTAGCCGTAAGAATTGTACAGCATCAGCAATGCCGTCAATATTGCAGTTGGAATGAGAAAACGTGTCAGCTCCGCCTTCTCTACAAAAGGCAGCATCTTCTTTCTGGTAAACCAGAGAATCAGCAGTAATACAGACAAAACTACGTCCTTCATGAAGGTTACAATTGGCTTAAGCTTCATGAAGTCTCCGAAGCAACCACAGTCAGTCACCTTACCTGTGAAGGTGGTAAAGCCCGTCAGGAAAGTGAAGAACACAATCATGGCCAAAAGCAGCAGGATCATAGCCTCATAAAAGATACCCAGCCAAAGTCCTACTCCCAATACGATTTCGAATATTACCATGAAAATCGAAAAACCCAGTGAATACTCAGACATCAAATGCCAAAGTGGGTCCAGCACTGGAATATACTCCTGAAAGACCTCAAAATACTCCTTCATTTTAATGGCGGTTCCTGTTGGATCTATCGCCTTTACAACGCCACTAAAGACAAAGAAAATGGCCACAAAATACCTTATTAGGTGTAGTACATATTTCATTCTTCTTCCTTTATTTTTATGAGTGCGAACAAAGAGTAGTTGATTATATCGAGGTAGTTAGCATCGGCTCCTTCCGATATCAGCGTTTTCCCGCCGTTATCCTCGATCTCTTTGATTCTCAATAGTTTCATCAATATTAAATCGGTAAAAGAGCTGATCCGCATAGAGCGCCAGGCTTCTCCATAATCATGGTTCTTCTTCTCCATCAGCTCAAAAGCCACTTTCGATTGCTCGTCGTAGAGGCTCAAAGCTTCTTCCAGGCCCAGCACTTGCTCACTGTCCCAACCTTTGTCTTGCTGGATCAAGGCCATCAAACCATAATTTACCAGAGCCATGAATTCTCCTTTTACACCCTCCGCAATCTGCTGCTTGCCTTTCTGCTCAATAGTGCGGATGCGTTGCGCCTTTATATAAAGTTGATCCGTCAGAGAGCTCGGTCGCAGTATCCGCCAGGAGGTGCCATAGTCCTTGGTCTTCTTCTCAAAAACCCCCCTGCATTCCTGCAGACAGTCGCTGTATTGCTGTGCTGTTCCTTCCGCCAATTATCTAGTTTTTGCAAAGTAAAACAAGTCCCAGGCTTGTTCCGGGAAAGGTGATTCTGCTTCCTTATCCGGAATTAGCTATCTTGTCATCTGCACATGGTAGAGGTACTCATTTGCCCCTGCACATGATACAAATCTACTATGAATTTAGTTCAATAACTAATCTTTTAGTTGAAATTCCAAAGTTTGCATAAAAATAGTGTTTTTGATCCAAAGAAAACCCTGAGAGTAAAGGGTAATATATGGGAACTTCACGGCCCCAGGATTATGGGCATTCTCAATGTGAATCCAGACTCCTTCTATGATGGAGGAAAATACAATTCTGCGGAGCAGGCCCTGATCCGCGCAGAGAAAATGATCAAGGAAGGAGCCGATATTATTGATATTGGTGGCATGTCTTCCAGACCTGGTGCCGAGATCATATCCGAAGAGCTGGAGCTATCAAGAGTAATGCCGGTAATAACAGAAATTAACAATCGTTTCCCCAAAGCGATTATGTCCATCGATACCATCCATGCCAAAGTCGCCAAAGAAGCTGTACAGGCAGGAGCCGCCATAGTCAATGATATTTCCGCAGGCAAACTCGATGCGCAAATGATAGAAACCGTTGCTATGCTTCAAGTGCCCTACATCATGATGCATATGCGCGGCACCCCTGCAACAATGAAACAACATTGCGAATACGATGATTTGCTCACGGATATGCTCAGGTATTTTGACCAACGAATACAGGTCGCTCTAGCCGCAGGCATCAAAGACATAATTTTGGACCCTGGATTTGGTTTTAGCAAGACCCTACAACAGAATTTTGAATTGTTAGCCAAGCTGGACCGCTTAAAATTGCTTGAATTCCCTTTGCTTGCTGGTTTGTCCAGAAAATCGATGATCTGGAAATCCTTAGACATTTCTCCGGCAGATGCATTGAACGGATCAACTGCCCTGCATATGCTTGCCTTGCAAAAAGGAGCGAATTTTCTCCGGGTACATGACGTGGCCCAGGCAAAAGAAGTCGTCACATTGTTTAACTTACTGTCAAACTAAAGCAAGATCAAGCAGAGATGCCAAGCATGCACCTGATTCACCTCTTCATGGCCTTTAAAGTGGGATTCCTCGAAATCTCCCTTGTCGACGTACTGGATATCATCATGTTCGGTTCCTTAATGTATATGGTTTATCGGCTGCTCAGAGGTGGTTTGGCATACAACATACTCATCGGTCTCTTTCTTATCTACCTGATGTGGAGAGTTACCGAAGGTCTGGGCATGACGCTCATGGCAAATATGCTGAGTCAGTTTGTAGGTGCCGGTGTGCTGCTGGTGGTTATTATTTTTCAGCCCGAGCTAAGGCGTTTCCTGCTCTTTATCGGTAAAGGAAGTGGCATCGGAAAGGACAAGTTTTGGCGCCGATTCCTCTCCAAAGACTTTGGCGATACCGAGCAGTTAGCGAAGCAAGTTGAAGCAATTAAGACAGCCGTTACCAGGATGTCCAAAACCAAAACAGGGGCAATTATCGTTTTTGCGGATGGCTCCGACAAGCAGTTCTTTCTCAAAAACTGTGTGAAGGTCGAAGCAACCATTTCCCAGCGACTACTGGAAAGCATTTTCGAAAAAGGCGCCCCACTGCACGATGGAGCGGTCATCATATTGGATCAACAGATTTTTGCAGCAGCGACTGTACTTCCGGTTTCAGAAAACAACAAACTCCCGGCTCATTTAGGGCTCCGGCATCGGGCCGCCGTTGGGGTAACCGAGCATATTGACTCCGTTGTGGTGATCGTTTCGGAGGAGACTGGCTTTATCTCTGTAGCAATGGCCGGTAAGATCCAAACCAATGTCAATGAAGAGGTTTTGCAGGATGCAGTTGAAAAAGGTCTGGCTTTGGACCTGGATTAGAATAGACGGATTTCGTTTTGTTGATATTGTCCATTTCTGCCGCTTACCTATATTTAAGTTTTAAATGATTTTAATTTTTAGGAGCGAAACCGTATCCCTCCTGGAAACTGCATACCTGCTCTCCGCTGCAATGCCTTACCCATCTGCCTGTTCCTGCTCGCTGCCTGCTGTCTCGCCTTAGGGCGAGCCACCATGCAGCGGCAGTCACCACGGCAGAATGGGCAAGTCATTTCCGCTGCGATCAGGGCTATTTTGTAGCACCAGTCCGTCGCGCAACAAATCGTACTTTCAACAGCTGCTCCTCAGTAGAGCTGGGCTTGGTGAGTAGCGCGAAGAGCCGACCAATCACTGTTTCGTCAAAGGCCACGTCTCGTGGTCGTCTGTTTCGTCAAAGGCCACGTCTCGTGGCCGTCCATTCGGTG
>JAHDEE010000075.1 GCA_020629005.1 Chitinophagales bacterium | reverse complement strand
GGAAACACAAGCTCTTGCTCTGGAGAAATCAGACTACAAGATACTATCGCACCAGTACTGAACAACTGCCCAACTGAAGCACTTACTTTGGAATGTGGACAAGACAATGCTGAAGCCATCAACAACTGGTTGAACAACGTTTCTGCTAATGACGCTTGCCAGGGTGCAGTACAAGTTTCTAATGACTTTGATGCAGATAACCTGTCAAGCATCTGTGCCGAAGACGAAGCTGGTTTGACTGTGACCTTTACTGCTACGGACGACTGCGGAAACACAAGCTCTTGCGAAGGAATCGTAAAACTTCAGGATACGGCGGCACCAACCTTTGTTTTCAACGGCGAACAACCACAGGATATGACTGTAAACTGTGATGAAATTCCAACTGCGGAAGTACTCACAGCGATTGATAACTGTAGCCAGGCAGTTGTACAACTTGAAGAAAGCGCACCACAGTATGCACAGCAATCATGCGCAGGAAACTATACAATAACAAGAACGTGGACTGCCTTTGATGCATGTGGACTAAGCACACAGATCAGCCAACAGATTACAGTTGTAGACAATCAAGATCCAGTATTCGAGCAGACTGTTTTACCTGAATCTGTATTGCACCTAAGTTGCGACCAGGAAATTCCAGTAGCAGCTGAACTAACTGCTTTCGATAACTGTAGCGGCAATCTAGAAGTGAGTTTTTCTGAAACAACAATCGCTGGTGATTGCCCTGGAAATGGACAACTTATACGACGATGGATTGCAGATGATTCTTGCGGAAACCTGGTTTCACACTCGCAAATAATCAATTTCATTGATGAAACTGCTCCTAGCTTTACAACAGTACCATCTTATACGGTAGATAACGCAGCCGGACAGTGCCAGGCCAATGTACAAGTTGCAATGGCGACAGCAAGTGACAGTTGTGATAACAATCCAACTGTAAGCGTAAAAAGAGAAGATGGACTAGAAATGAGCGCAGCTTATCCGGTCGGATGCACTACAATTACTTACAAAGCAGTTGACGCATGTGGAAACACAAGCACTGAAACCTCGCAGGTCTGTGTTAAGGATGCAGAAGCACCAGTGATTATTGATTGCCCTCAGGATATATACAGCTGCTCTGCAAATGTGAACTTAACGACTCCAATCTATCAGGACAATTGCGGACAAGCAAGCATCGTAAGCATTGATCCAGCTCCAGGAACTGTTTTTGAGGCTGGCACTACGCCAGTTACTTTCACGATTCGCGATCTGGCAGGAAACGAAAGTACTTGCACCTACAATGTACATTATCTTCCTTTCGAGGCAACACTTCAGGCCAGCGATAACAATGGATATGCAGTAAGCTGCAGAGGTGGAAGTGACGGATCATTGACGGTAGTAATCAATGACGAAGCAGGAAGCAACTATGAAAACTACAGTATTGTATGGAATACAGGAGATACCACCCCAGGTATTGACGGCCTGGAAGAAGGCGCTTACAGTGTAGAAATCACTAGCACTCTAACTGGATGCAGCCAACACTTGACATATGTACTTTCTTCACCGATTGCCCTGGAAGTAGGTAGTATTGTTGAAGACGTACATTGTCCTGGAGGCGAGCAAAATGGAGCAGGTCAAAGTGGAGGAAATATAGATCTGCTAATCGAAGGTGGAGTGGCTCCTTATACGGTAAGATGGTCGTTCCCGAATGCAAGCGGTTTCGTTGATCCAGGTACAGAAGATGTGGAAGGATTTGCAGCAGGACAGTATAGCTACCAGGTGACAGATGCCAACGGATGTCAGTACAACGGTACGGTTGTAGTCGAAGAGCCAGCTCCATTTGAAGTTCTGGGATACGGTATCAATACCTCAGAAGGACAACAAGGAAACATCCTTCCGGTGTACTACAACAACCACGAAATCCACATAGCTGGAGGAACTATGCCTTACGACTTCGATTGGGACCGAGCTGGCTATGTAAGAGTGAACAGAGAGTTTAGAGATGGACAACCAGGAGAATTCTTCAATATTGTGTACGCCGATGACGCAGAATGGACTGTTACGATCACAGACGCAAACGGATGTTCAAGTGAGATGCTTGAATTCACAAACGACGATGGTAATGCAGCTGGTACGGGTACTGTTTCTGACAACGGTAGCATCCTTGACATTGATGATTTCTCTATCAACGCTGAGACACTTGAAGGGCAAGACGGAGCGATCCATTTGACTATTGCTGGTACTGAAGATTGCGGAGTACCTACATTCGTATGGAGTGGTCCTGGAAACTTCCATAGCACAAGTGAAGATATCAGCGGCTTGGCAGCTGGACATTATGAAGTAGTGGTTTACTGCGGAGATCAAATGACAATAGGCTCCTACTACGTACCGAAGGCAAGAAGAACAGGAAGACTAAAGTCAGGATTGGAAATCAGCTCAAGCATCAGCACCTATCCTAACCCTGTTGTAGATCAAGCGACAGTTGAATTTAGTATCGATCAAAACCTTACAGTAACAGCACAAATGTTTGATATGAACGGCAAAAAAGTTGCTGAAATCTTTGAAGGAACGGTAGAAGCAGGAACCACTAACCAGGTTCAGGTGCAGGCAGGACATTTGCCAGCCGGAAACTACCTAATCGTATTCTTCACTGATGCAGGCAAAGCAGGTGAACAGATCATCAACGTCTACCGCTAAATCCTTTCGTTATTCGAAGGAAAGCTGGGCTCTGGAATTCATTCCATCCCAGCTTTCCAATAACGCAGCAACAAATGACCGCACAAATTTCCTGACAATGCAAATTAATACGTGTTGTTCCCTGAGTTTTTTGTTATGTAGTGAAGGCCCGCCAGCAATGGTTGGGCCTTCTTTCATGGGGGTATGTCACACCAGAATTAGCTCCAAAAGGCACTAATGTAAATCCTATATTAATTGCTTGCTAGATACCAATTCTGAGCAGGATAGCCCCACAATAATTAGTATATTCGAATCCTCAAGAAATAGTATCAAAATGAGAATCAACGGACACTCCCACCTCCTACCCTATCCAGAAAATATCCCCAGCTTCATGCGTGACAAAGAGATCTTCTGGGTAGATGAGGACAGACAGTTTATGTTGCAAAAGAACTGGAGAAGGCCTGTTACAGACTCCAGCTTCTTTCTGCAGGAAAAGCTGGAATGGATGGAAAGAAATAACATAGATCATGCTGTTGTGCTCACTCTATCCCAATTGTATGGTAATGGGTTGCGGCTTGAAGAAATGAAAAAAGTGCTTCGATTTCAAAATGACTTTAATGCACGTGTGCAGCATGATCATCCTGATAAATTTACTTGTGGTTTTGTCGTGCATTCTGGATTTGTGCGTGGAGCACTATGGGAAATCGAACGTTGCGTAGAGGAGCTCGGATTGAAAGTCCTGTGTCTGCCAACCCACTTCATGGACAGCATCGGCACCTGGAGGAGCATTTTCGATCAGGATATTGAGCCCATTCTGGAATTGGCCAATAAATACAAGCTTGCCATCGAAATCCATCCCTATGATGGGGAGAAATTCATCAAATTGGAAAATGTACATTGGCGATTTCATCTGGTGTGGATGTTGGCTCAGTGTGCAGATGCCTATCACTTCTATACGCTAAACGGATACCAGGAGAGATTTAAAGATATTCGGGTCTGTTTCGCACATGGCGGTCAGCTGGCCCAGATTAACCTGGGCAGAAGAATACAGGGTTTTGATGGAAGACCAGATCTCTTCGAAGGAAAATTGCATCCCCGCAGAGCCGTTGGACACCCAAACATCTTCTTCGATACGCTGGTACACGATACAGATTCACTAGAACTAATGGTGAAAAGGCAGGGTACAGACCAGATCATCATGGGACTTGATGATCCGTATCCACTTGGGGAAATGGAGAGCGAACCGCAATCCTCCTATCCCGGAAAACTTTTGGATCTTGCTCTGGAACGAGACATCATCGATGAAAAAGGATACAAGGAAATTTGGGAAGATAATGTATTGCGATGGCTTGGATTTAACAGCGCCGATGAGCTGAGGAACACACAAGCGGGCAATAAGTAGAAGCCAAGGGATCAGGAACGATCTACCTGGGAGACTCGTTCTTCGAGCAACAAGACAACTTGTTCGAAGGCGGCCTTGTCGGGAAGCATACTCTTGGGAATGCTAAATTTCCCTCCTTCATGATGCACCATTAGGAATCGCTGATGCTGGATCACCTGTTCTTCTACCTTGCTGATATCGCGGAAAGGTAGTCGCATCACCTTTGTGCTGATACCACTTTTGGGGCAGATCAACATTTCGTCTGTTATTTCCAAAGTCTTTGGACTTAATCGGCTCTTGACTACTGTAAATACTGCCAACAGAACAAAAGCAAAAGAACAGATGGCCAGGATGTAAAAAAACCAACTGGCCTGAGATTCAGAAAAGGTAAAAATACGGTTGAGGATCATGCCCCGGTCGTTACTCAAACCCATGTAAAGTAACACTGCACCACAAAAGGCAAAAAAGAAACCAGCAAGCAAAAAGTTCAGAATTCTCGGTTTGTAGGGAAAGATCAAAGACATTGATTTTACTTTTTTGGCCATACTGGCTTATCTTGCAATATAGCATTTCCCATTTTAATGGATTCTTTCTAATAACAGCTTGACAATTGAAATAAGCTGTTTTGGAAGCAATATTCGAGCGGGATTAGCGTACAATTGTATCTGGCAATAGAAATCAACATCATGTCAACGAACTGCGCGGAGGGGACATTAGCTGCATATGTACCTAGTGGCGACATGCCCTGGAACCAACAACGTGCTATGCACCTTGCGAGAAGAATGGCAATGGGTGCCAATAATGCACAAATCGAGCAATTATTATCCGCTGACCCCGGCGCTGTTGTAAATCAGTTGGTACAAGAAGCCGTCGACAGGCCCCTTGCAACTGCACCAGAATGGGCTGAGTGGCAGGTTTCGGACTATCCGGTGAATGAAGACGATCGAAATGCGATGATCGTAGATCAGATTTTCTCCTGGGCAACCCTATGGATCAAGGACATTAAAAACAATGGACTTAGAGACCGGATGTCCTGGTTTTGGCATAACCATTTTGTCACCAAATTGGATAGCTATTTCTGTCCCTCCTGGCTTTATCAGTACCACAAGCTGCTGCAGCAATTCGCCGTAGGAAACTTCAAAGAGTTTGTACGTGAGATTGGAATTACACCTGCCATGCTGGTATATCTTAACAACGTACAAAATACCAGTTTCGAACCTAATGAGAATTACGCTCGAGAGCTATACGAACTTTTTACACTTGGAGTTGACAACGGATACACCCAAAGCGACATTGTCGATACGGCACGAGCAATAACTGGTTGGAACGATATCGACGTAAACGATCTTTGTGGCACAATTGACTTTCTTCCTTTTGCCTGGGATGCTGGTGAAAAGACGATTTTTGGGCAGACCGGGAACTGGGGATACAACGATGTCATCGATTTACTCTTTGAGCACAGAGCAGTTGAGATTTCACAATACATTTGTGGAAAGCTCTATCGACATTTTGTCAATCCTCGTGAGGATGAAGATACCATCAATGCACTTGCTCAGATTTTTAGAGATAGCGACTTCGAATTAGCTCCCGTCCTGCAAGCAATGTTTAGTAGCGAGCACTTTTTCGACGAGGCTAATATCGGCACTGTGATACCTGGTCATATTGAACTCTTCCTCGGATTCCTGAATGAGCTCAACTTTCCAGAAGACGATACGCTGCTGTTTACCATCGCCTATTCTGCTGATGATTATGATCAGCGCATATTCAATCCTACCGATGTTGCCGGCTGGCCGGGAAATCGTGCCTGGATCACTTCTCCTTCACTGCAATATCGTTGGGAGGCCATTAGAAACATTATGGGCTATTACTATGATTCGCAAGGTGAATCATTGCAGCTACTGACCGATTTTGCCGTGCAGCTGGCAGGTGCCGGTGAAACGGATCCAGCAGTGATCTCTAGAAAGATTGTTGATTATCTGCTACCAAAGCAGCTACAGTTCGATACCGATTATGATGAAGCCGCAAGAGTTTTCAAAGCCATCTATCCTGAGAACTACTATGATGGTCAATGGAACCTTGGCTATGAATATGTATTTGCGCAGGTTTTCGAGCTGATAAACCACATAGCCAATCTACCGGAGTTTCAGCTCAGATAATTCATTCAGATCAAGTCAAGTCTCGAAAAAGCACGCAAAATCAAAAATCATGTGTAAGGATCCTAAGCAAAGACCTGGTGCGAGCCTAAAGAATAAGCAAGCGCATACCGAAGATCACAGAAGCTGGAGTCGAAGGAGTTTTCTTCAAAACCTGGGACTCGTAGGTGGTGCTGGCTTGGCTTTTGGGGGAATGTCTATTAGCGCAATGAGTTCACCAGCGCTGTTGCCTATGCTTAGCCAACAGGGTGTTGATGATCGTATACTGGTCCTTATAAGACTGAAAGGTGGCAATGACGGACTCAATACGATCATCCCTACATTTGATTACGGGACCTATCAGGCTGCGCGACCCTCGATTGCGATTCCCAGTTCGCAAATAATTGATCTGAATGATGAGTTTGGGATGCAAAGCAGTATGGAAAGTCTGTTGCCACTTTGGAATGAAGGGCAGATGAAGGTCATCAATACAGTGGGTTATGACAATCATAATCTCTCTCACTTCAATAGCTCCGATATATGGAATTCTGCCCGGACCGATATCGGCATTAGCGATGATCAGTCGGGCTGGCTTGGAAGATATATTCTAAATCAGGATCCTGATTATCTGGAAAATCTGCCGGAGATTCCGGCGGCCATCAAAGTAAGTAGCGGGAGCAGCATCACCTATAATAATGCCGAGCAAATTGATCTCGCAGTCAATTTCAATTCTCCCGACAGACTGCTACAGATTGCCGAAACAGGATTAGTATATGATACAGTAAATCTTCCTGATGATTGCTATTATGGTGAGCAGGTGGGATTTCTGCGATCCGTCATGAATGTTACATTCAATTATGCGCCACACATCAGCACTGCCTACAATGCTGTGGAAAATGCTGTAGAATACAACAATGACGAATTAAGTCGACAGTTGGCGATCGTTGCCAGACTGATAAAAGGTGGTCTCGGAACGAAACTCTTCATGGTTACGCTTAATGGCTTCGATACACATGAAAACCAAAACAATACTCATCCACAGTTGATGAACAGCCTTTCACAGGCAGTAAACGCCTTTTATGCGGACCTTTCAGCATCTGGCCAGAATCAGCAGGTTCTCTCTATGACCTTCTCTGAGTTTGGCCGTAGGATTCAGGAGAATCAGGGAGGTACTGACCACGGAACTGCAGCGCCAGTTATGCTCTTTGGTCCGGCATTAAATGGCAATGGCATACTTGGTGATGCGCCCGATCTCAGCAATACAGATGCCAATGGAAATCTGCTGCACTCTACAGATTTTCGCTCCATCTATGCGACGATTCTTGAGTCCTGGCTCTGCCTGGAAGCTAGCAGCGTAGATGCCCTCTTGGGACAAAGTTTTACTCGTCTTGATGAGCTCGGGCTGGACTGTATCGAAGGCGTGGGCACCAATAATCTTCCTCTAAAGCAAGGAATTCAACATGCCGTTAGAATCAATGGAGCAGGCGATCCGGTGATCATGTATCAGCTCGATCGTCCGGGGCAAATCGAGCTATCCGTTTACACAATTCTGGGTCAGAAAATCAGCACCCTATTCAGTGGATACCAGAGTGCCGGCAAGCACGAAGCGCTGTTTATCAGTCCTTTCCGTTCGATTTCCAGTGCTGCGCTGGTCTATCGAATCCTGGCTGACGGCAAATTATACGGTGGCAAGATGATGGCATTGAAGTAAGCCACATTGACACGGTGGAGCGACCTGGCAAAATAGCCCCGGGTGCAGCGATATGAGGTGCCCAGCTGCGCCAGTGACTGCCAGTGCATGGTAGCTCGGAGCCTGCGGAGAGATGCCAGGCACTGAGCAGGAACCAGCAGATGGGTGCCGAATAATAGCGGAACACGGGACTACGGCTAACGCGGCGCCATCAGTGTCGCTCCAAATAAATTCAAGGATTTCTATTGAGAATCGATTGGAAATGCAATAGGTACCAATCCGCGATTTCGTCCATCGGCAGAGAAGCTGCAGCAATGTAATTTCGTCTTGCCAATTCATTTCTATGTTTTACGTCTGTCAGCAATTTCTCGACAGCATCTGCCATGCCATCGACGTCGCCAGGTTGGAAAAATTCGCCGCAGTATCCTTCCTCTTCCACAAGTTCTTTGAGGTCACCGATCTTGGGAATGATGGCCGCCTTGCCGTAGCTACCTGCCTGATGAAGCACGCCAGAACTGCCGGTCGTACTGGTGTAATCGAACAGAACTGCTGTTGCAGCTTCGAACAAACCGGGCACATCCTCTTCTTCCACATAGCCGGTAAAAGTGATATCGGGAATGTGTGCGTACTGCTGCTTGACCTCGTCCAGATAGCCCTTGACATTGGGATTGTCGGTGCCTGCGATCACGATGCTAATGTCTCTATCGATTCTTTTGCGAACATCGGCCACTGCTTCGATCATTCCTTCGACTTTCTTGTAGGTGCCGAACTTACCGAAGGTCATGATATTTAGAGGAGCTCCCTTGCGGTCGAAGTCGGGAAGTGGAGGAACCTCAAAACTTCCATGCGGGACCAGTGCCACGTTCTCTACACCGTACTTTTCTTCCAGAATCTTTACATACTTTGCGATAGTAACGGTAACCAGATTGGCACTGAGCAGGAGCTTGGTAATCAGCGTTCCGAAGAAACGGTAGATTGTCGACATGAGCGGATTCTGGGTGATGCCGGCTGAACTCAAGTCGACCGTTTCCATGATATTGTGTAACAGCACAACGGACGGAACACCGCTCCAACGACTCATCAAGGGCGCAAGCAAGCCGAGCGTTGCAGGCACCTTGCCGTCGCCGAATGATAGAAATTGAATATTATACAATACTATGTCAGGTTTGATCTGCTTGAGTGCCTTACGGATTTTCAATGGATTGCTCCAGGAGTTGAAGGTCCAGTTTTGCAGAAACCTGACTGGTACTTTTCCCTGGATTTCCGGAAACTGCTCTCCTTCCGGCAGTTGATCGGAAAGGATCACGATTTCTTTCAGCTCCTCTTTTTCCTTGAAGTGCTTGACCAGGTGAAAAGCATATTCGTTGAGCGTGCCCTTACTTGGCGGGTAGGGCGATACTATGGCCAGCTTTATCTTTTTCATAAGTGTCTTGATCTTGGTTATTGGTAACTGGTATTTTTGATTTTGATGTTGCCAGGTCATATAACTGATAGCAGATCATGCTTAGCAGCAATCCGCTCATCACCAGGATTTGCACATGAATCACCTGGACAAGTTGGTCGTGAAACAGGTAAATTAGGGCAAGTTGTAGCAGGCCGGCACAGACCGTGAGTACGACTGGCAAATATTTGTTGAGCGAGAGATAATAGTAGGCAAACACGTTTGCGCAGGCGAAAATGGTGGTACCGAGCGCATATTTCCAGAGCAGTGGGGCCACTGAAAGGTATTTGGGCCCGAAAAGTAAGCCCAATATGAAGTTTGGAAACAGTGCGCAGGCCAGGATAATGGCTGCACCAAAAGTGGCCGTGATAGCAAATGACTTCCAGAACAGCGCCAAATGCGGTTCTCCTGCTTGCTCCTTTTGAATGACTTTGGGGAACAGCAAGGTGACGATGGTCCAGGTGCCAAAGAAGACTACCCGACCGATTAAGGCAACCGCTGCATAGAGTCCGGCATCAGTATCTGAGAAGAAATGCTTGGTTAGGATTACATCGCTATTGTTGATCAGGATTTGGCTGAACTCATAAAAGAGGATGATCCAAACGAACTGTAGCACAGCTCTATGTTCGGAAAAAGGCGCACCCGTTGTACCTTCATTTTGACCACCTGAACGTAGCCATACAGCGCCAAAAAAAGAGGCAACAAAACCCAGGCTAACGGCTGTTGTTGTAAACTGATTAAAGTATTTGAGCGCTGCTAAAACCAGAATAAAAGTAAAGCTGAATCGCAGCAGCATTTCGGCCAGATAAGTGAGCGCCAATAACTTGAACTCTTCACGTCCCTGAGCTATACCTCGTTTGGCGGACATAGTGAAATAGAAGGGTAAGCCGAGACCGATTAGGGCAATCGGTATGAAAGATTTAAAATGCAAGAAGGACTGAATCAGTGGGGACAAAAGAATCAGCAGTGCGCCAAGCAATAGTCCCAGGCAAAAGACCCGAAAATTGAGCCAGACGCCAAAGGTTTGTAAAAGTGCTTCTTTACGATCTGCCGAATAGGTTGCCGCAAATTTTGCTGCTGTAAGTTGAATACCCACAGCAAGAAAAGACAACATGAGCACACCTGTGGCGATCACTGATGCCTCTGCGAACAGTGCCGGACCAAGAGCCCTACCCAGTATAAGATTGATCAGATAATTACCCGCATTAACGAGTACCATGCTGGCAAAGAGAAAGCCAGCATCCGTAGCCTTGACATTCATCTAGCCTGCTTTTTGAAGTGGGGTATCGATGGTATTGCTCACTAGATCCCTTTTCTTGACTTCGATCTGATCCTGGAATTTTGTCAAGCGTAAAAGTTCATGTATCGGATGCTCTGTTTGAGCCAGCACCAGCAGACTGGAAGCCTTTTTGCGCAACCTGATCTGTGTCATAAGCAGGGCATTTAGTCCGGTGAGGTCAATTTCGCTTACCTCTCTGAGATCAACAACAAGGCATTCCCGGTCTCCAATGGAGGCAGCCAGTGAATCCTTGAGGCTCAATGCATCCATAAGTGTAAACCTACCTTTAAGCTCAACATAAGTGCGCTTTCCGTTGATGCGCATTTCAACTGAGAGATTATCCATAGTAGCAATTTTGTATTGTTGGTAGGCTGTAGGATAAATAGGAGCAATCGCAATGCCAGTTGAACATCTTATTGCTCGATGCTTTATATTTGTTCCGTCCGAATCTTGCAAACCCTTAGTCCTAAAAACCATGAAAAGTACCCAATCAGTTCTCATTTTGTCGTTGCTGCTATTGCATAGTGTTCTGCTCAGGGGCCAGCTTCCGGAAATGGGCAGTCCGCAATTGCTTTGGGAAAATGAGTTACCGGACCCCACTGTCATCGCTGTGGAAGATTTTGACGGAGACGGTCTGGCAGACATATTGATCAAATCCGGTCAGTTTACCTCTGCCATCATTTGGAACAATGGTGACGGATTCTCCCAGCCTGAAATTTTCGATCAGTCCTACGATTACATCAGCCTCAGTCCTTTAGACATTGATGAAGACGGCGATTTGGATTTGGTGCTGGGAACCACCAATCCATTCATCTTCTGGAAGGAAAACCTGGGGGCGCGAAATTTTGAACTTCAATTCCTTGCTAACGGCTTTCTGATGGGAGCAGAAGATATGGACAATGACGGTGACAAGGATTTGCTGATCAGAGAATCATTTAATTCTCTAAGCTATTTGCCGCTCGAAGGAACAACCGCCTTGGAGAGCGTTTCGATTGCAGAGGGGTTGATAGATACGCCTAATGAAATTTTTGTTCGGGACTTTGATGGCAATGGTCGAGCAGACATTGTGTATCAAGCTACTGCCAATTTATTGAAGTTTCAGATGCAGGAAGATGACGGTTTGTCATTTTTTTCGGATAGCTGCCAGGTAGCCTTGGGCGTTGTACCGGATTGGGAATTTGCAGATTTTGACAATGATGGACAAACAGAAATCCTTGCCTTCGCAAAATTTCTAGGTCAGGACACCTCGATGTTTGTGATAAAACGGCAAAGTCAAGGAAATTTCGAACAGAATGCTGGGCCCTGGTGGTCTTCGGCTTCTGATTGTGCGGTTGCAGATGTGGATGCTGATGGTAATCTGGACATCTTTGTGAGCAGTACCTTTCCCCATAATGTACATGTGCTGGCTGGGGGCGGAGATTTGACCTTCGGGGAGCCAGAACTGCTACTTGAGAATCGGAAGTCTCAGGATCATATTTTTGCGTCAGATTTAAACGGCGATGACAAAGCTGACCTGTTGGCGACCAGCTCGAGCAGCGGAATGATGAAGTTGAAATACACAGGGATTGATGAGGCGGCCATTACACTTTTCGAACCAGATATTGGTAGAATAGCAGATTTGCTTGTTGCCGATATTGGAGCAGACGGCAGTAGGGATTTGATTCTCTCTTCTCCGGACACAGATCGCATTCTTCGATTGCAGGGTTTAGGGAATTGCAGCTTTGGGTCGGCGGAAACCTATCTTGAAGCAAATGGCGCTGGAGATATAAAACTGATGCAATTGGATGCAGGACCTGAAATGGAATTGGTTCGATTAAACTATTGGGATTACACGATTGACTACTTTAGTTTGACCGAAAGTAGTCCAAATATCGAAATACTTATCCCTGCTTTGGGAAGCATAAAGAAGATCTATGTGGATGACCTAAATGCTGATTCTCACGATGACCTGGTAACATTGAGTTTTGACAGTAAGGTCCATGTTTATCCTGGTCTAGCTGACGGAGAATTAGATGTGCAGAGACTATTACATCTACCGATGATGATTGATGCAAAGGAACACAGCGCAACCGACCTTTGGTTTCCGAAAGGTCCGGAACAGCGAATGATCATCAAGAATGCGTTCGATGTCATGAGTGAAAGCTACATTGAGAAGTCGGACCTGCAGGACTGGCAATATATGGACACAGAATTCATTACCTCGACTCTAAGCAGAAGCGAATCAGTGATTGGTGACATAGACGGCAACGGATATGAGGACTTGATAGTAAAAGGCGGCTGCCCACAGCAGACAGTTGCCTACCGCGAAGAAACTACATATGAGCTGGCAACCGGGGAAACCACCTATCCAGCAATCTTGTTTGCCAACCTTGATGGGGACGCGCAATTAGATGCTATATCCAAATGGTGCTACGCTCTTTCGGGCCCCATTTACTATGTCTCAGACGACGAGCTCCCTTTTGGCGAGGAAATTTTATTCGAAGACCGGTATCTGATAAATGAAATCATTGCCAACGATCTGGACCAGGATGGAGACGATGATCTTTTGTACATTGCCGAGAACCGGCAAAAGCTGCTACTGGTGGAAAACCTGACAAACAGCACCAGTATAGATCAACCGTATGAGTTCCAAACGAGGGTATCGCCTAATCCGACAAGCGGACAACTTCATGTCTCCAGCATGAAGGCCGGTGTTGCGGAGCTATATTCAATGAATGGACATTTGCTGAAGCAGGTTTTGCTTGAAAAAGGTTCCAATGACATTGTGCTTCAAGGTTTGCCAAATGGACTGTACTTCCTACATTCGGGGGCAGATATACATAAGATCATCTTGCAAGCTGAAGGGTATTAGCCGGAGTTGCTAACGCTTCCTGGTCTAGGAATCGGACTTTAGAATTCCCAGCACCAGGTCCTCGGTAAGTTTCCTGCCTGCGGCTAACTTTCGAACTTTCTCGAATGAAAACCTGAACTTACAGCCCTGCTTCCAGTCGCTACATCCATAGGCTGTTTTGCCCTTGAGGATTTGCCCCTTGCCACATTTTGGGCATGGCTGTATTTTCTTGGTCTTCCTGTTGCTGGTCTTGTGCTTCGTTGTCGGCTTTTGCACTGCTCGGGACGATGATTGCTCGACTTGTTCTGGCACAAACTCAATCTGAGAGCATGAATTTAGTAGCAGCTTCCCCGAGATCTTTTGCCCGTCTACCAAAAAGCCTTTGAGTTTTACCGTGCTACCCTTTGCCAACAGACGTCTGTATTGATTTTCAGAGATTTTCTTTTCTTTGAATTTGAAGGGCAGACGGAAATCGCAACCTGTTTTGTAAGCACTGCAGCCATAGGCAGATTTACCCTTGAGCATGGTCCCCGAATTACATTTCGGACAAGGGATAGCGGCGAAATCAATATTTCTTTTGCTTGCTCCAGAGCGCGACATTTTGGGCGTTTTGGTCCTGGACTTTGCAGACTTCTTTGCGCTGCCTCCTCTTCCAGTTTTGGCATTGGACTTTGTAAATCCAGAAGCATTGGAAAAGGAGGATTCGCTCGCGGCTATCTTTAATGTTGACTGTTCGGCTTTGACAGCCTGGGTGAGTCCGGATACCATATCCAGCATCTCCTGGACAAATTGTTTTGCTTTGAATTCGCCGGATTCAATTTGTCGTAGTTTGCGTTCCCAAATGCCAGTCATCTCCGCTGACTTCAGCAGCTCATTCTGGATAATATCGATTAATTGTATTCCAACTTCTGTTGGATGAATCCACTTCTTTTGCCTGCGGGTATACTTTCTCCTAAACAAGGTTTCAATGATGCCAGCTCTGGTAGAAGGTCTTCCAATCCCATTTTCCTTCATTAGCTGCCGCAACTGCTCGTCGTCGACTTGTTTTCCAGCCGTTTCCATCGCCCTGAGAAGAGTAGCCTCCGTATAAGGTTTGGGAGCTTGCGTCATTTTTTCTACAAGCTTTGGATCATGTGGGCCATTCTCTCCTGGGCTAAATTCAGGAAGTATCTTCTCTTGCGCTTTGTCTCCTTGTCTCTGTTTTTCGGCATCTGCTACTTTCTGTTTTGGGGGTTTCGGAAACAGCACCCTCCATCCAGGATCAAGAATAATTTTGCCGGTGGCCTTAAATCTCTCCTTGGCTGCCTCCCCTATAACAACCGTATTTGCAACTATACAAAGTGGATAGAAATTGGCCAAAAAGGTCTTGGTAATCGCATCATAGACTTTCCAAAGATTGCCTTGCAAAGCAGCTTCAATGCCTGTCGGTATGATGGCATGGTGGTCGGTAATCTTTTGATCATCAAAGATCCGTTTAGACTTCGGAATCGGTTTGCCTAACAATGGCTGTGTGAATTGACTATAAGCCTTCAGCTGTTGGAGAATGCCAGCAATCTTGGCGTGTTGATCCGTGGGCAGATAGGTAGTATCCACTCTTGGATAGGTGACCAGTTTTTTCTCGTATAGCTGCTGTACCAGCTTCAAGGTCTGATCAGCAGTAAATCCAAATTTCTTGTTACAATGCACCTGCAAACTTGTCAGGTCGAAGAGACGTGGAGGATATTCCTTACCATTTTTCATTTCTGAAGATATAATGGTAAATGGCTGCCCTTGAACCTTCTTAAGAATTGCCTGGCCTTCCTCCTTTTTGGTAAATCGTCCTTTGACATAATTGAAGGTGGCCTCGCGATAAACGGTTTGCAATTCCCAAAATGGTTCTGGTTTGAAACGCAAAATTTCATAGTATCGTTTGACCACCATTGCCAAGGTGGGCGTTTGCACTCGACCAATGGAGAGCACCTGCTTATATCCACCATACTTGAGCGTATACAATCTTGTCGCATTCATGCCCAGGACCCAATCGCCGATTGCTCTGGAACTACCAGCATAGTATAAACGATCAAACTGGCTTGCATCCTTCAGGCTTCTAAATCCGGCCCGAATAGCCTCTGTGGTTAGTGAAGAAATCCAGAGGCGCTGAACAGGCCCCTTGTATCCAGCCTGATTGATGACCCATCGCTGGATCAACTCCCCTTCCTGACCAGCATCTCCACAGTTGATCACCAGTTTTGCCTTTTTGAACAGCTTCTTGAGAACGGAAAACTGCTTTTTCACGCCTTTATCCGACTTAAGCTTGGTCTCAAACTTCTGCGGCAGCATCGGCAAGCTGGTCAGGGACCATTTCTTCCATGCGATATCATAATCTTCCGGGGACTTAAGTTCACAGAAATGACCAAAGGTCCAGGTCACCGCATAACCATTTCCTTCCAAATAGCCGTCTTTGCGGCCATTGGCGCCAATCACTTTGGCAATTTCTCGTGCTACGCTGGGTTTCTCTGCAATACAAACTTTCATTCACGTTCACTAAGTTAGGTCCAAAATAGGAAATTGTATCTTTGAACCCGCATCCCGAAAAAGCAAAATCCCTAGCACATGGCAAAGCGCAATCTGCTATTTGTTATTAATCCGATTTCAGGTGGTAAAGATAAGTCAGGAATTGAGCAATTAATAAAAGATCATCTGGATAGAGGCCGATATGATTATGAGATTGCTTTCACCACGCATGCCGGTCACGGCAGAGAATTAAGCAAGATAGCAGTTGCAGCCAATCAAGACATAATCGTGGCTGTGGGAGGTGATGGTACTGTTAATGAAATCGGTGGACCTATCATCCACAGTTCAAGTACTCTGGCAGTCTTGCCAGCAGGCTCTGGAAATGGATTCGCTATGCATTTGGGATTCAGTCGAAGCATCAAAAAAGCCATCTTGCGTTTGAATACAGCAAAAGAAATTCTGATCGACACGGGAATTGTTAATCAAGAGTCCTTTATCAATATGGCCGGCGTTGGCTTTGCCTCAGAAGTAACGCATAAAATTCGGAATTCGAAATTGCGAGGATTGTGGGCCTATTTGAGTTTATCTTTCCGGCAAGCATTTGGTTATAACAATGCCGAATATCAGGTGGTCTGCGATGGCCTACAGCTTGATGGTAAGTACTTCCTTGTTGACGCAGCGAACGGACCCATGTTTGGCTATAACTTCGTTATAGCTCCTGAGGCAAAGTTAGACGATGGCTTGTTCCACATGGTCATGATCAAAGATGCCAACAAGCTCCGCTACATACTCAACCTCTGGAGGGCACTAGCTAACAATGCTCATAAATGCAGTTTTATTGACACCTATACCTGCGCTGAAATCGAAATCAGCTCAAAGGAACAAATCTATTATCACCTGGATGGAGAAGGGCAACCAGTAGAAGGTAAACTGCATTTCAAAATGGTTCCCGCTTCCCTCAAAGTTATGGTGCCACAAGAGTACAAAAGCAAGGCCTGATGAATCATTTGCAAGCCTAATATTGTTACCTTTGAGGCAAAAAAATAGCTAGATGGAAGAGTTTATTATAGGACCTTTTGCTCAATTGCTGACAATGGATGGTCTGCCACCTAAAGGCCCTATTAAAGACCATGAGCTAGAGGTCCTAACAGGAGCCGGAATCCTCATTAAAGACGGCAAAATAAAGAAGATTGGTCAATTTGAAGATCTGGTTATAGAAAACCCTGGTGGCTTTGTTCATGAAATCACAATGCCCTCGGTTGCGATGCCAGGCTTGATCGACTCGCATACACACATCCTATTTGGAGGCAGCAGGGCAAAGGACTATGCAATGCGAAATGCAGGTTCTTCTTATCAGGAGATCGCTGCCGCTGGAGGAGGCATTTGGGATACGGTTCAGCACACCAGAGAACAGGGAGAACTCTTGATGAATCTGGCCATGATCTCAAGAGCTGTTCGCCACCGCGATAGCGGAGTGACCACAATCGAGGTAAAAACAGGATATGGGCTATCTGTTGAACAAGAAATCAAGATGCTGAAGTCCATTTCTGCCGCCAACGAAATGTTTAGTGGAGATTTGATCTCAACATGCCTTGCTGCTCACATAAAACCCAAGGATTATGATGGCAGCCATTCCGATTACCTTAGGGAAATGATGGAGAAGCTTTTGCCGGAAATACAAAGGGAGGGCTTAAGCAATCGTATTGATGCATTCGTGGAAGAAGGAGCTTTCAGCGCTGAGATCATTCATCCCTATTTTGCAAGAGCAAAAGAAATGGGATTCGATATTACGGTACATGCTGATCAGTTTAGCCCAGGAGGATCAGCTGTTGCAGCAGCCTTTCAAGCCAAGAGTGCAGATCATCTTGAAGCAAGCGGAACAAAAGAGATCGAATTACTGTCAAAAAGTGAAGTCGTAGCTACCGCCCTGCCTGGAGCATCCATTGGTCTTGGATGCAATTTCACTCCAGCTAGAAGACTGCTGGACGCAGGCTGCTGTCTGGCCATTGCCAGTGATTGGAACCCCGGTTCCGCTCCAATGGGCAACCTCATCATGCAGGCCGCCGTCCTGGGGACATTTGAGAAGCTGACTAATGCCGAAGTATTAGCGGCTATTACTGTGAGAGCTGCCAAGGCACTGGACCTGAATGATCGCGCCGTTCTCGGCGTAGGCAAACTTGCAGATTTCTGTATCTTCCCAACAGATGATTACCGGGAAATCCTTTACCATCAGGGCATGATGCAACCATATAGCGTTTGGAAGAATGGTTCCTACTGCGTTCCAGATAATGTTGGCTTTCACGATCCAGAAGAAGAGGATTCAGATGAAGAAGGAATAGATCTGGACGATTTGCTTGCCTTAGACTTTTAATCATTCCCCTCCTTTTTTTGAGAACAGAATACTGAAATTATGCAAACGGCAGAAATGACCCGCTTTATGCGTCAAATCCTGGATGGAATTCCTTCTGAGCTTCCAGCTCCAAAAGAATATCCAAAAGAAAGCAATCGCGCTCCAAAACGAAAGGCCATTTTGAATCTGGAAGAAAAGAAATTGGCGATCAGAAATGCACTCAGATACTTCCCCGAGGCATGGCATAAGGAACTGGCGATCGAATTTGCTCAGGAACTGGAAAGCAGTGGACGAATTTACATGCATCGCTTCAAACCCGATTATGCGATGAAGGCTCGTCCTATTCAGGAGTATCCTGCAAAGTGCCAGGCAGCGGCTTGTATCATGCTCATGATTCAAAACAACCTGGATCCGGCAGTTGCTCAGCATCCCAACGAACTCATCACCTATGGCGGCAATGGATCTGTGTTTCAGAACTGGGCCCAGTACTTGCTTTGCATGCAATACCTTGCTGAAATGACTGAGGAACAGACGCTGCATATGTATTCCGGACATCCAATGGGCCTCTTTCCCTCTTCCATCAGCGCTCCAAGAGTAGTGGTGACCAACGGAATGATGGTGCCCAATTATTCCCGGCCCGACGACTGGGAAAGGTTTAACGCACTTGGTGTTACTCAATATGGACAGATGACCGCTGGCTCATACATGTATATTGGCCCCCAAGGGATCGTGCATGGAACTGCTATCACTGTTATGAATGCCTTCCGGAAGAAGCTCGAACCAGGAGAGAGTCCTGCAGGTAAGATCTTCCTCACGGCTGGTTTGGGAGGAATGAGTGGAGCACAGCCAAAGGCCGGCAATATTGCTGGTTGCATAACTGTTTGCGCTGAGGTAAATGCAAAAGCTGCACGAAAAAGACACGAACAAGGCTGGGTGGATTTGATCGTGAGCAATTTGGAAGATTTGGTTGCTCTTGTGAGAGAAAAGACAAAAGAAGCTAAACCTGTCTCGATCGCATACGAAGGAAATGTGGTGGATGTATGGGAGCGGTTTCTCGAAGAGAACCTATTTGTGCACCTGGGTTCTGATCAAACCTCCTTGCACAATCCCTGGTCCGGAGGCTATTACCCGGTAGGGCTTAGCTATGAAGATTCGAACAAACTGTTGGCCGATGAGCCGGAGAAGTTCAAAGCGGCTGTACAGGAATCTCTGAGACGACAAGCGGCAGCAATCAACAAGCATACAGCCCGAGGCACCTACTTTTTTGATTATGGAAACGCCTTTCTATTGGAGTCTTCCCGAGCCGGCGCGGCAGTAATGGCCGAAAACGGAACAGATTTCAAATATCCTTCCTATGTCCAAGATATTCTTGGCCCAATGTGCTTCGACTATGGCTTTGGTCCTTTTAGATGGGTCTGCTGCTCGGGTGATCCTTCTGACTTACGTAAAACTGACCAAATTGCGCTTGAAGTAATGAAGGAAATCAAATCCTCCGCACCACCTGAGATTCAACAGCAAATGCAGGATAACATCAAGTGGATTGCCGATGCAGAACAAAATAAACTAGTCGTAGGCTCACAAGCCAGAATCTTGTATGCGGATGCTGAAGGACGTTCAAAAATCGCAACGGCCTTCAATGAGGCAATAAAAACGGGAGCTATCACAGCACCTATCGTATTAGGCCGAGATCACCACGATGTCAGCGGTACCGACTCTCCCTATCGCGAGACCAGCAATATTTACGATGGAAGTCGCTATACTGCGGACATGGCCATCCACAATGTGATTGGAGACAGCTTTAGAGGTGCTACCTGGGTATCCATACACAATGGAGGTGGAGTTGGCTGGGGAGAAGTGATCAACGGAGGATTTGGTTTGGTGCTCGACGGCACTAAGAAAGCAGAAGAATCCCTGCAACGCATGCTCTTCTTTGATGTAAATAATGGCATTGCGCGACGAAGTTGGGCCAGAAACAAGGAAGCCAGGTTCGCTGTCGAAAGAGAAATGCAACGCAGTCCTCAGCTAAAAGTTACTTTAGCAAATGAGGTGCAGGATCATTTGTTGGACGAACTATTTTCCTAAGCTGGCGATAATCGACTTAATGTCAAAGCGTGTCCGCTATGCAATGTCTTTGACAGCATCCTTGAACTCGTCCCAAGCGATAAATTCGTCTTTAGAGCCATCAAATTTCTCGATCAGCTTTGTCGCTACGATCTTTCTAATAAAGCCACTTATACTGGCTTCTTGTAGCAGCTTTTCAACTTCAGACTTGGACAGATGGCCATCCTTGTCTTTGTCAAAAAAGTCAAAAGCCTCTTCGGGGTTGTTGAAGCTCTGCGTGATCAATACACGAATCTTATTTATGATTTCTTTTTCTTTCTTGCTTCCCATATTACTATTGTTGCTTTCCTGACATTTAATGAGGCCTCAAAGATAGTATTCGCAACTGCATCTTATCGTCTTTTTGGTTAAATTTGTTGCCATTGCTCAATAAATTAGGGCATCGATGATCACATTCTTACTTAACAATGAATTGATTGAAACTGAGCAAAAGGCAGGCATGACCCTGCTGGATTTTGTCAGGTACAATCGGAGGAAGAAAGGCAGCAAAATCGGCTGCCGGGAAGGCGATTGTGGCGCCTGTACAGTGCTGGTTGGTACTCTCCAGCAAGATGGACAAGTCAGCTATAGATCCATTACTTCTTGCATTTCGCCATTGGGTAATGCGAATGGCAAGCACATCGTAACCATTGAAGGGACCAACCTGGATGGGAAACTTAGCAGGGCGCAACAAGCGATGTACGATAATTACGCAACCCAATGCGGATTCTGCACACCTGGATTTGTCGTTTCGCTAACGGGATACTGCCTCAGAGAAACAATTCCGACTAAAGAAGGCATTCTGGATGCGATCAGCGGTAATATATGCCGCTGCACAGGATACAAGTCTATTGAGCGAGCAGCCGAACAATTATATCAAGAGCTATTGCTACCCTCCAGTAATGGCAGGCAGAGTCACCTGATCGCAAAAGGTTTTATTCCAGAGTACTTTGCCACAATTCCGGAACGCCTGGCCAAAATCAAGGATAATGATGCTCCAAGGGGCAAGGAAACACCCGTTGCTGGCGGAACAGACCTATATGTGAGGCATGCGGATCGTCTGACAGAAGAAGCGGTTTCACTGTTTCAAGCGCAACACTTGGGTGGAATAACAATCAAAAATGGTCTATGCACAATCGGCGCAGGGGTTACAGCTACTGAATTCATGGAGCATCCGGACATGAATCTGGCATTTCCGAATCTGCGGCAGCATCTGCTTTTGCTTTCCTCCGAGCCGATTCGCAATATGGCTTCCCTGGCTGGTAACTTTGTCAATGCCTCGCCTATTGGTGATATGTCGATCTTCTTCCTGGCTTTAGATGCTCAGCTGCAGATTGAAAATAAGGAAGGGAAACAAAGAGTACTGCCCTTCCGCTCTTTTTACAAAACTTACAAAGTCTACGATCTGCAGGAAGGCGAATTCATCCGCTCTTTCTCCTTCAAATTGCCGACGGCAGCCCAGCACTTCAACTTTGAGAAAGTCTGCAAAAGGCAGCACCTGGATATCGCATCTGTCAACTCGGCAGCTTTGATCACGCTGGAAGATGACCGAATAGCGGATATTCATTGTGCCCTTGGCGGCGTAGCTGCAATACCATTGTACCTGGAAAAGACCTGTCAATTCCTCAAAGGTTCAGACATCAGCCCAAAGAGCATTGCAGCAGCAAACGATGTGCTGCAATCAGAAATCTCACCAATTAGCGATGTGCGGGGATCGGCAGACTACAAAAGGCTTCTGGCGCGGCAGCTTTTCTTCGCGCATTTCCTTCAGCACTTTCCAAATCAGGTTTCCCTGAGTGCACTTACTAGCTAAACAGAACACATGGAAACAAAATCAAAAACGCAAAAGAAGCAGCGACCTACTTTGCCGAATATAGATTCCTTTACCCACGTAAGGGGCCAATCCCTCTTCGTAGACGATATGACGCTGCAGGAAGGAACACTGCACGCAGCAATAATTGGATCTACTATTGCACATGGGTACATTACACAAATTGATTACGCCGAAGCCGAAAAGCTCGCCGGAGTAATCAAGATTTTTACGGCTAATGACATTCGAGGAGAAAACCAAATCGGTGGCATTATCCCGGACGAGCCGCTGTTCGCCGAAAAGGATATCCACTTTTGGGGACAACCAATAGGGATGATCATCGCAGAGTCAGATTTTATTGCTCGGAAAGCTCGTTCCCTGGTGAAAATCCAATACGAAGAACTACCAGTTATCACTACTGCCAAGGAAGCTAAAGATAAAGGACAGTTTGTAGCAGGCAGTCGGACCTTCCAGCTTGGAGACTGCGAGCAAGCATTCAAGAATTGCGAATACATCTTCGAAGGAGAAACCTTTTCCAATGGGCAAGAACATCTATACCTGGAGACCCAGGGTGCCTATGCAGTTCCCATGGAAAACGGCAACATCAAAATCACTTCCTCTACGCAGGGTCCCACGGCTGTTCAACGCACCGCTGCAAGGGTGCTGGGCATTCCGATGCATAAGATTGAGGTGGAGGTCATTCGTCTAGGAGGTGGATTTGGAGGTAAAGAGGATCAGGCAACACCCTGGGCAGTAATGGCTGCCCTCGCCACTCAGGTACTCAATCAACCCGTAAAACTGGTCCTCAACAGACATGATGACTTGCACATGACAGGCAAGCGGCACCCCTATGAATCAAGCTTCAAAATAGGTCTCAACAAAGAGCTGAAAATCATGGCTTATCAGGCGGAATTCCTGCAGAACGCAGGTGCAGCAGCAGACCTCTCCCCTGCCATAGCGGAGCGCACCTTGTTCCATTCCACCAACGCCTATTTCGTCCCAAATGTGCAAACTTCGGTTTATCAGTGTAAAACCAATCTTCCTCCAAACACGGCTTTTCGAGGATTCGGCGGACCACAAGGCATGTATGTCATTGAATCAGCGATCGCTTTAGCCGCCAGGGAAATTGGTGTTCCTGCACATAGAATTCAAGAAATAAACCTCTTGCAAGAGGGTGATGAATTCTCCTACGGTCAAATTGCCAAACAAGTAGAGGCTCAAAACTCATGGCAAAAAGCAAAACAATCCTATCAGCTGCAAAAACTAGAAGAAGAGGTAGCAGCATTCAATAAGCAAAACGATCAGCTAAAAAAAGGCCTGGCCTTGATGCCTATAGCATTTGGTATTTCCTTCACCAATACAAGAATGAATCATGCCCGGGCGCTGGTGCATATCTACGAAGATGGCAGCGTGGGCATAAGCACGGCGGCGGTAGAAATGGGTCAAGGAGTGAATACAAAAATGCTTCAGATCGCCAGCGAACAATTTGGCCTTCCCTTGCATAAGGTAAAACTAGAGCCGACCAATACCACAAGAGTTGCCAACACCTCTCCCTCGGCAGCATCTGCAACTGCCGACCTCAACGGGAAAGCACTGCAAAGGGCCTGCAAAGTGCTCAAAGCAAGACTCTGCCTGGCAGCATCTCAACATCTAAATATTGATGCCTCAGACGCAGAATTCCATAACGAACAGGTGCTGATCAAAGACAAACCACTCTCGCTCGACTGGTATCAGTTAGTCACCGAGGCACTCAATCAACGGATCTGCCTCTCCGAAAATAGCCATTACGCAACTCCGGAAATTCACTTTGACAAAGGCGAAGAAAAGGGTCATCCATTTGCCTATCACGTATATGGCACTGCTATCATCACATGCACCTTAGATTGCATTCGAGGCAGATATAATATTGATGCAGTGCAGATTGTCCATGACTACGGTCAAAGCATGAATGAAGGTATAGACCTGGGACAAGTTGAAGGAGGTTTGGCTCAGGGAATTGGATGGATGACAATGGAAGAAATTGCCTATGGAGCTGACGGCCGACTGCACTCAAACGCATTGTCGACCTATAAGGTCCCTGACCTGTTCTCCACTCCGGACATACTTGACACAATTGCGCTTGATAGCCTAGGACACGAAATGGCCATCAAGAAATCCAAAGCCGTTGGCGAACCACCGCTGATGTACGGCATCGGCGTTTACTTTGCTATTCAAAATGCCATAAGTGCATTCAACCCCAAGTATACACCACAATTTAATTCACCAATGACACCTGAAAAAGCCCTCATGAGTTTATACGAAAAATAGCTTCATGGCATCAAATTGGCGTAAAATCTACAAGGCTCTGAAAGCAGGAGAAACCTGCTGCCTATTATTAATCATAGAAAGCATTGGCAGCAGTCCCGGTCGCCAGGGCTTCAAAATGGTCGTCTTCGAAAATGGCGACATACTAGGCTCCATCGGTGGCGGCACGATGGAATTTGCCTTAGTAGAAGAGGCTCGCGAAATCATTAAACAACCGCATCTACCGGCCCATTTCATCAAGCGACAGATTCATCAGGGACGAATCAAACATGGATCTGGCATGATCTGCTCAGGAGAACAAACAGTGCTGTTTCTACCATTAGGTAAAATTCACATTGATTTAATATCTCAGGTATTGGCCGCTCGGGAAGTTGGCGATCAACCGGTCCTGTCTGTTAATCCCACTTCCATAGAATTACTCGATTCAAAAGCCATCCAAAGCCAGTTTCAACACAAGATCAGGGAAAAGGAATGGTTCTACAAAGAAAGAATCGGACAGCGACCGCTGGTCTATATTGTAGGTGCCGGCCACGTAGGTTATGCAACTTCACGTATACTTGATCTGCTTGAATTTGAAGTGGTTCTTCTGGACAATCGAGCCGGACTCAACACCTTTGTTCAAAACAATACCGCATCGCGCAAAGAGATCATCGAATTCAAGAATGTGGCAGCCGCCATACCCGAAAACCCCGAAGCATATGTGCTGGTCATGACCCACAAATTCAAAGAGGATCGCCTCGTACTGGAACAACTGCTTGAAAAGGAATTCAAATATCTGGGCGTGTTGGGAAGTAAACGCAAACTGGAAATCATGTTTGCCGCCATGATTCAGGCAGGCACTGATGAACAAAAACTCAAAGCCGTAAAGGGCCCTCTTGGATTGTCGATAAACAGTCAAACCCCTGACGAGATTGCTATCAGCATAGCTGCTGAAATCATCTCGGTTCGAAATGCAAAAAATTAGGAGCGACAAGGAAATCCCCCTAGAAACTTCTGTCCCGCTGTCTGTTGCAATGCAGGCACTACCCGTAGGCTTCGTGTATCCGGTATTGTAGTCTCTCCGGCAAGCTCCGAGCCTCCACTACCGGC
>JAHDEE010000074.1:23765-25749 GCA_020629005.1 Chitinophagales bacterium | reverse complement strand
CTTAGGGATTGGGAATCAATATCTGTTTGATTTCTAGCAAGTCAAACCGGACAGATATGGATTCTCTATCTCTTAATTGTTGCCTTAAGCAGCAAAGCCTGAAAATTTAGAATATACCTCCTATGAAAACCAAGTTCATTTCCATTTGTCTACTAACGCTGATGTTTTTGAGTATCAATGCAATAGCCAATTGCGACGATCTTGTTTTCTTTACCGAGCCCGTTAGTCCGATTTCAATTTGCCTCACAAATTGCGAATTAGAAAATGGCGTGATTGAAGAGGTTACAAGTCTTTACAGTTGTTCAATATCCTTTCAGGAAGATCCGCTCTGCTTTACCTTTACAGCTCTTCCCGGTTCAAGTGGCCTTAATGAGGCGCTTCTGATCGTCATATGCGATAGTTATGGCGACTGCGAATCAACAGTCGCCTATGTATTTGTTGATCTTGAAAATTGCGAGAATGAAGCTATCGAGGAGCTCGTGGATGTTGGAGACTCGCTGGAAATCGACCCGCATTTCTGTACCTTCGGATGGCTGGATTATGAGCTTAGCATAGCGCCGGAACATCCCGCAGTAGAATTTGTAATTTCCGAACAAGATGTAACGGCCAACATTGTTGAGGAATTTGTCGGGCCAATCAGTTTTACCATGACTGCTTCATTACTCAATCAGACAGACGAAATCGAACTGATATTATCCACAAATTCGACTTCCAATTGCAATAACACAGACTGTGTATGGCCGGGAGATACCAACAATGATGGACTTGTAAATAGCGAAGATGTGGTCGCACTGGCCGCTGCTTACGGTGCCCAGGGCCCTGAAAGACCGGAGGCTAGTTTACAATGGATAGAGCAACTATGTCAGGACTGGTCCGGCGAATCAGTCGAGGGCGTAAATCGTAAACATGCCGATTGTGATGGAAATGGTGCCATCGCCCAAAATGACGTAATTGCTATCGAGCTAAATTACGGTAATGAAGCAGGCAAAACAGGCGGCACACAGGAAGGCAGCGAAGTCCTTAGCTTCGATTGCATTACCGCCGAATCCTTTCAAAGTAACCCTGTCAAAATTGATCTGCTCTACGATGGTTCTGAAATCGAAGAAGAAATCTCCGGTCTGATCTATTCTATTGAAATCAGTCCGGCAAGCCTTGCAGAGAGCGCACAGTCTACTTTTGAATTGTCCTTTACTGGCGTGGCCGATCAATGTGTCAATCTAAGAACAGATCAGATCGAGGGAAGATCAAACTACGCAACAGTGAAAACAGAAAAAGGGGAACTTCCGACCACCGGAGTAGTTGCTTCCATCTATCTGGACCTTTCCGAATACGATATGGCTCAGCCAGTTTCCCTAAAATTCTCTGATGTCTCCCTGGTCAATTCCGATTATCAATTGATTGAGGCGCAAGGCCTGGATTGCGATCTGCTACAATCCGATCCGATTCAAAATGAGGTAGCTCTTCAACAAGAAATATCGGTTTATCCAAACCCAACCAAAGGTCAACTCCAAATTGATGGTCTGCAATCCCCAACCAGCGCCCAAATCTTTGATTTCGCCGGCAACTTAGTATTGCAGTGGAATCAAGTCACTCCGTCAATCGACCTCGCCACGCTTGGACAGGGTCTCTACCTTCTGAGCCTACACTCTAAAGGTCAGACTACCATACACAAGATTGTATTGAAGTAAGCCGACAATAACTTCATAATTTATTAGGAGCAAAGCTGATCCCATCGCGTTGGCAGTAGTCTCGCTCTCCGCTATTACTCGGAGCCTGCCTGCTTGTTCCTGCTCAGGTCCATTGCGTCTCGCTTTGAGGCGAGCCACCCTGTACCTGGCAGTCACTGGCGCATGCAGGCACCTCGTAGCCGCTGCGATCGAGGCTATTTTGCCACAGCATTCCGGCGTAGTGACTTTACGGATCACGGACTAGGACTTTGTTCTTTGCACCTCACTCCTCACTCATTTCTCATTGCTCATTGCTC
>JAHDEE010000074.1:0-23665 GCA_020629005.1 Chitinophagales bacterium | reverse complement strand
TAGGACTTTGTTCTTTGCACCTCACTCCTCACTCATTTCTCATTGCTCATTGCTCTTTTCTCCTTTCTCTTTGCTCATTGCTCTTTTCTCCTTTCTCTTTGCTCTTTGCTCCTTGCTCCTTGCTTGCTCCTTTCTCATTGCTCATTGCTCTTTTCTCCTTTCTCCTTTCTCTTTGCTCTTTCCACCTTGCACCTAGCTTCATCCACAATCCCGCGAACAATTTCAATAATCGAATGTTGTCAATATCAATAATCCTAATTGCGAATCCCCTTGATATACATCTCTTCATGCATTGATTGAGGTTGTTGGCGGAGCTGTGCAATGGCTGCTGAAGAGCGTATTGATTTTTGAGGAACAGATGAACAGTGAGCTTATGATCTGCGGCTGTGGTTTTAGAAATTTTGTGGCCACTTACTCTTTTACTGTAGAATAATTGCTAACTTAAACAAAGGCCTAAAGTGTTTTTGTATCCAGGGTTAGCTGGCGCATTCCAGATGACTGCCAGACTCTTTGGTTCCTTGAAAGCCCTCACAAGTACGAATAAATCATTGCAATATGACATGTATCCAAGCCTTAGAAAACAAGAAGCATCGCCGGGCAATGCAGATGCTGACTGCCTTTTTAGCTGCGCTTGCATTTATCTTAGGATCTACTGTAATGCAAGCACAGAACAGTCAAGTCGTAGAAGTTGATTATCAAGATGACGGTGTTTACTTATTAGTAGACGGCAAGAAGTTTATGATCAATGGAATGAACTGGGACTACATTCCGATTGGAACCAATACGGTAGATGCAGATTTTTGGAACAAACCTGATGACATCATTCAAGCTGGCCTCGATGCAGAGATGGCACTACTGCGAAACATGAATGTCAACGTGATTCGTCAATATACAGGTGTGCCTGCCAGGTGGATTCAGTACATCTACGAGAATTATGGCGTCTATACCATGCTCAATCATTCTTTTGGTCGCTACGGCTTGTTGATCGATGGAGTGTGGACTCCCGTAACCGACTACTCCGATCAAAAGACTCAGGAACTCTTGTTGTCTGAAGTGGAGCAACTGGCAAAAGACTACAAAAACACACCAGGCTTGCTGCTGTATTTGCTGGGCAATGAGAACAACTACGGGCTTTTCTGGGCCGGAGCGGAAACAGAAGATTTTCCGGATGACGAGGGTGAGAAGCAATTCATAGGAGAAAAGCGGGGCAGGCCGATGTATCGCCTGATGAATGAGGCTACAAAAAAAATGAAAGCTATAGATGCTTCCCATCCTGTTGCCATCTGTAATGGCGATGTCTTATTCATAGATATCATCGCAGAGGAATGCAAGGATGTAGATATTTTTGGGACCAATACTTATAGAGGTGTATCCTTTGGAGATATGTTTGATGTGGTGAAGAAGAAGCTCAACAAACCAATCATGTTTACAGAGTTTGGAGCCGATGCTTACAGTGCTATCAATAATGCCGAAGATCAGGAATCGCAGGCTTATTACATGGTCGGGAATTGGAAAGAGATTTATGAGAATGCTGGAGGATTGGGTAAGACGGGGAATTCTATTGGCGGTTTTACTTTTCAGTTTAGCGACGGTTGGTGGAAGTACGGATTTGATGATCGGGAGAATGCAGATGTTCACGACAATAATGCTTCCTGGGCTAATGGGGGATATGCCAGAGATTTGGCGCCCGGAGAAAATAATATGAATGAAGAGTGGTTCGGCATCTGTGCAAAGGGACCCACAAACGAGCGAGGCCTTTATACCCTTTATCCTAGAGCAGCCTACTATTCTTTAAAGGAGGCTCATCATTACGACCCCTACGCTCCAGGTACCAATTTGCAGTTGCTCAATACTTACTTTGGAGCTATTGACATTACCGATGCGATGCTACGAGCAAGGGGAGATAAGGCAGCAGCAGGAGGAGAGCAGAAGGTGCGAATGAGCAATTTCAGAGCTGAGCTAACGACATTCAATACCGGGGGAAGCCTCTTGACAACAGAGCAATCCTCAAGTGGATCAACAGAATCGGCAAGCTATCCAAGTCGTACGGGTTTTGATCACATGCAGTCTTATTTTGTAGGTGTGGAAGCCCAGCCTTCTCCCAATATGCGTGCAAGCATCAATTTCAACATTGTTGGAAATGTTGCGGAGAATCCTATCGATGAAATATTCTATGAAAATACCGCTTTGGAGGAAGATCGAGGTGGAGGAATTGGCAACCTGAAGGTCTATAATGCGGAGTATGAATGGACAGCCAAGCAGTTTGATGTTCGCGGCTTCTATCGTACCGGCCATTATCATTGGGGATATGAAGGAGACTTTTTCGGCTTGTATCCAGAAGCAAATTATGGCCCCAATCTGGATATCTACAACGGAGAAATCCTGGGGATGGAAATTGATGGAAAG
This sequence comes from Chitinophagales bacterium, assembly GCA_020629005.1. Taxonomy (GTDB): domain Bacteria; phylum Bacteroidota; class Bacteroidia; order Chitinophagales; family UBA2359; genus JAHDDV01. The sequence goes on along the minus strand of JAHDEE010000074.1, from coordinate 21,259 downwards.
CGAGCCTTCAAAGGACTCAAAGCTGCATTTGGTCCACAGTTGTGGTGGGGGGCAAACCCTGCTGTGTTATTGAAATACAGTCGCGAACTCGGCCATACGAAAGTGACGGGAATTTTCCATGAAGATATAGATGATCTAGGAGAAGTGGTCACATCAATAGCAGTCCCGCTGCCAAAGACCCGAAGAGCAACTTTGCAGGTGGCCAGGGAAATGGGACCAGTAGAAATTGAAGTCGGAGGAATCTGGGCCGGTGAACCGTTGAATGGTCGAAAATTCCAATATGTCGAGGGTGAATCGGGAGACTACACGGTATACGAAGACCAGATTCAAGCGAGTGATAACTGGGGAGGTAAAGCGAAAATTCAGTTTTCAAAAGGAGCTTTTAACTGGTATGCTCAGGGAGCCGTGATGGGGCTGGTGGCCAATGGTGGAGCAGATCAAATCAGAACGTTTACAGGATGGAGATTGAAGGACAGTGGAAGCGGCAACCAAACAAACTTTCTCACTGGTTTTACTTTCTTGCTTGGGAAATTTCAAGTGGCTCCCAACTTCTTGTGGCAAAAGCCGCTGGTCGATCCAATACCAGACGATGTGCAAGGACCTGGCCGTTTGAGAAACATCCAAGCAGATCCTTTTGCGGTGCGAGCCAATCGGGAAACAGTAGCGGGTGAGCTATTGCTTACTTTCGATCCCACCCCGGGAACGTGGATGTATGCCTGGGACAATGATAGAGCCGAAGATGCAAAGTTTGCTATGAGTGCCGGATTGGTATACCGACATTTGCCCACTACACAAGACGCAGCAATCGGATTTCTGGGCAATCGTACGTCCTTTGCTTTTCCGGCTTCCGCACCAGCCCAGGATCTTTGGGAAACCAATGTCAGACTGGTTTCCAAACTGAGCCAGGATTTAGGGCTAGTAGCCAACTTCCTGGTAGGAAATGCGCAAGCCAATGGTAGTGATGACCGATTGATTGAGCGCTATGCTATGGACCTACGAGCCATCTATAAGAAAATCAAGGTGACCAGTCAGGTGAAGCTGAACGACTGGGGGCCTTTCGACTATCATCGCGACTTTAACCTGACCTATCCCACTCAGTTAATGCTGGATGTTTCTACCAATATCAGCAAACCAGACTGGTATCTTATGCCAAACACCAAGCTGGGAGTCAGAGGAACCTGGAGGTCTTTAGACCAGTATTCCCCAAGGTATTTGCCTAATGTGGGTGCGGAGTTTAGCACCGATCCGGTCATCAGTCCAGTTGGGTTTGACAATGGCACAGAATGGGAGATCAGGACGTACGTACATATCAACATCGGAAAATAGTAAAGACCATGAAGAATATATTCAACATTGCAATAGCTGCTATCGCTCTGATGAGCATCCTGCTCAGCTTCAATAGTTGCGAGCGAGAGCTTTCTGATGACGCTGACCTGGCAGGTTTTCCTAAGAATGGGGAGGTGTTCATAGATGGTTTTAGTAGTGGGCTGGAATACCTGCCCTTTGGTGACTCCTACTTTGAAGCATTCAGCGTTGACGACGAAGTGAAAAAGGAGGGGACTGCATCAATGAGATTTGATGTGCCAAATGAGGGAGAAACCAACGGTTCTTATGCTGGAGCAATCTTCCCTGACTACGGCGGTCGGGATCTGTCCGATTTTGATGCGCTCACATTTTGGGCTAAGGCATCCAAATCGGCCAGTATTAATGAGATCGGCTTTGGACAGGACTTTCAGGAGAATCAATACAAGGTAACCCACTATGGTTTGCAGTTGACAACCAATTGGAGGCACTACACGATTGCCATTCCTGACCCCTCTGTACTCACACAAGAGAAGGGCCTTTTCTGGTTTTCAGAGGGGCCGGAAGACGGACAAGGGTACTCCTTCTGGATTGACGAACTTCAGTTTGAAACCACCGGGACAGTTGCGCAACCACGACCTTTAATTGCAGGTGGCCAAGACCTCACTCTGGAGACATTTATCGGGGTTACAAATACAGTCACCCCATTGCAACAAACCGTAAATCTGGGAGATGGCATGGATCAAACAGTTTCCCTGACACCTGCCTATTTTGAGTTTGTTAGCTCTGAACCAAGTGTTGCCACAGTAGATTCCCTGGGCATTATAACGGCAGTTAGTTCTGGTACTGCCGTTATCACGGCTACGCTAAATGGAGTTGAAGCGGCAGGATCCTACAATGTGGTGGTTTCAGGTGCCTTTGTTGGTGCTCCAGAACCAATGCAGGAACCAGGAGAGGTGATATCCATTTTTTCTGATTCGTACACTAATATTCCTGTGGATTATTACAATGGATTCTGGGAACCCTTTCAAACGACATTGGGAGGAGCAAATATGAATATAAATGGAGATAATGTAATCTCCTATAATAATCTCAATTTCGTGGGAATACAATTTGCCACAGACGCGCCTACGGTCGATGCTTCTGCGATGACCCATTTTCATGTTGATGTTCAGGCACGAGAAGTCATAGAGCCTGGAGATTTTCTGATAGTTAGAATCGTTGATGCAGGTGCGGACAATACTTTAGGAAACGCAGATGACTCTTCAGGAGAGATCACCATAGACGCAAATAGCCTCGTACAGGGTGAGTGGACCAGCATTGATGTTCCCTTGTCTGAATTCGAAACTTTGGCAAACCGGTCCAACCTAGCACAAATTGTATTTGTAACTGAAGCAACGATATCAAGCATATTCGTGGACAATATCTATATGTATGGAGCAGAAGGCAGTGGTATGGATGCGCCTACAGCCGCAGCGTCTGAGCCGATTCATGACTCTTCAGATGTGATTTCAGTTTATAGCGATGCCTATGATGATATTGAGGGTTCTGACTTTTTTCCGAATTGGGGACAGGCCACTATGGCATCTGAAGTGACAGTGGCAGGGGACAATGCACTATTATATTCAGGACTTAATTACCAGGGGCTGCAATTAGGAGTAGGTACAGACGTGAGCTCAATGGCCTTTTTACATCTAGACTACTGGACCGCAAATTCTACAGCACTCAATGTATTTTTGATTAGTGGAGATGAAGTAGAAGTTGCTCAAGCCTTGCAGGTGCCTGGCAGCGATTGGATGAGTGTGGATATACCACTGGAAGACTTTTCTCCAGTAGACCTGACTAATATCATACAACTAAAGTTCGATGGCTCAGGAGACGTATATCTAGACAATATTTACTTCCACGGTCAAGCCGAGTCCAGTGGGCCGGCAAGTGCAGCCCCAATGCCGGTAGAGGATCCGGCAAATGTTATATCTGTATACAGTGATCATTACGATGACATCATGGGATCGGACTATAATCCAAACTGGGGTCAGCTTACCCTGGTGACGGAAGAGCAAATAGCCGGTGATAATACCCTGCTCTATTCAGGATTGAATTACCAGGGACTGGCTTTGGGGATGAACACGGATGTAAACACAATGGAGTTTCTACATCTGGATTACTGGACCAGCAATGCAACCACACTGAGTGTTTTCTTGATTAGTGGAGATGCAGCAGAAGTGGCTGTGCCATTATCCGTTCCAACTTCCGGTTGGGCAAGTGTTGATATTGCTTTGGGTGAATTTGCCCCGGTGAATTTGAGCGATATCATTCAATTCAAGTTTGAAGGCGATGGTGATGTATACATTGATAATCTGTTCTTCTACGGTGAAGGCTCAAGTACTATGCAGCCAACTCAGCCTGCCCCCACACCAGCTCAGGATCCGACCAATGTGATTTCGGTGTACAGCGATCAATACGATGACATCATGGGATCAGACTACAATCCGAACTGGGGGCAAGTTACTGTTGTAAGCGAAGAGCAAATAGCTGGCGATAATACCTTACTCTATGCTGGATTGAATTATCAGGGACTGGCACTGGGCATGAACACGGATGTAAGTTCGAAAGAGTTTCTGCATCTGGATTATTGGACCAACAACTCGACGACACTGAATATCTTTTTGATAAGTGGAGATGCCGTAGAGGTACCGGTGTCATTATCCGTTCCCACCGCAGGTTGGGCCAGTGTCGATATTGCACTGAGTGATTTTGCTCCGGTTGATCTGACCGATATCATACAATTCAAGTTTGATGGTGATGGAGACATCTACCTCGATAATCTCTACTTCTACTCTGAGGGAGGAGGTGGAGGAGTTTCGCTTCCATTGAGTTTTGAGGATGGATTTAACCCCATGATTGCTTTTGATGGCGGCGCTTCATGTGCAGTGGTTGACAATCCTGACAGCAATGGCAATTCATCTGCGAAGGTGCTAGAGTTTAACAAGGTGGTAGGAGCTGCCTGGTACTCAGGTGTTGTGTTTGACGAAAACCTAAATGGAGATCCATTAATCGATCTGTCCAATGGAACCGTATTTACGCTCAAGTTTTGGTCACCAAAGGCTGGAATCAATGTTCGGTTTCAATTAGAAGGAGGTACAGCCCCTGCCTATGAATCATTTGTTGTAGTGGATGAGGTCAATCAATGGGTAGATCTGGTCTTTGACTTCACAGGGGTGGCTTTGGAATCCGATACCTATCCTAGATTCGCTTTCTTCCCTGACTTTGATACTGGGAACCAGAATCCTGTAGAGGAGGGAGTTATTTATTATATCGATGATATTTCACAACAGTAGTGAGCTGCAAAATTTCCAAAAAATGAACAACATAGAGCGTATAGACAGAAGTTTCTCTCCAGCACATCTACTACTGATGTTCTCGATTGTCCTCTTAGGGCTGAGCGGCTGCGAGGGCGATGAGACCCAAACTGTAGCGACATTCAACCGACTGGTCGTCGAAGAGGAGTTTAATGCCGATGGCCCCCTTGATGAGTCTAAGTGGAATGCTGATCTGGGAATTGGCAACAGCATCTCTGGTGATGGATGGGGCAACAATGAGTTACAATACTACACTGATCGACCGGAAAACCTGAAGATACAGGATGGTTTACTGCACATCACTGCGCACAGAGAAAACTACATGGGAGCGTCCTATACCTCTGCCCGTATCAACAGCCTGGCTAAGATCGAGCAGACCTACGGAAGATTCGAAGCGAAGATACAGCTGCCTTGGGGGCAGGGACTGTGGCCAGCTTTCTGGTTGCTGGGAACAAATATTGAAGAAGTTGGCTGGCCGGAATGTGGCGAAATTGATATCATGGAGTATCGGGGCCAGAATCCCAGCATATTGCTGGGAAGCGTGCATGGCCCGGGCTACTTTGCCGGCGAATCCGTTGGCAAGGAGTACGTTCTGGAGCAGGATCGTTTTGATACAGGCTTCCATGTTTTTGGTATTGAATGGGGGCCAGAATATATCAACTACTATGTTGATGATGTACTGTACAATCAGATTACACCCGAAGATGTTGATGGGGACTGGGTCTTTGATGGTCCTGTGTATATCATTCTAAATTTGGCTGTAGGGGGTGATTTTGTAGGCGCTCCTAATGCTACTACAGTCTTTCCGCAAACAATGTTGGTGGATTATGTTCGGGTATATCAGCAGTAGTGCTAGGTGAAAGATACGGATATTCAATTGTAATCAATGTTGAAAAGTGATGCTGTGGAAGAAGCTAGATTGGAAGAGCAATGGATCGATGGAGAGCCTTTTTACAAGATTAGCGACGTCGATCAGCTGCGTGCTTTCTTCATGAGCATTGTCAGTGATACCAATCATTGGATGTTCATTTCCAGCAATGGAGGGCTTAGCGCGGGAAGAAAAAATGCAGATCACGCGCTGTTTCCCTATTATACCGATGACAAAATCACGCAGTCGGCAGAATTTACAGGAAGTAAATCAATTTTTGTCATTCACAAGGCACATGGGGATCTGCTTTGGGAACCCTTCTCGATACGACAGGAAGGTAAATACAAGATTAGCAGGCAGCTTTGTAAAAGCAAATACGGAAACAAGGTACTCTTCGAGGAAGTCAATCAGGAACTCGGATTGACTTTCCGATATCAGTGGAATTTCAGCGATGAGTTTGGTTTTGTAAGAAAGGCCGAATTGATCAACCTGCAACAGCGGGAGGTGCATATCTCCATTCTCGATGGTATACAAAATATCCTGCCTGCAATCGTAGGCATGGATTTGCAAAATCAGGTTAGTAATCTGGTAGATGCCTACAAGAGAAGCGAATTGATAGCGGATTGCGGTTTGGGAATCTTTGCACTCAGTGCCACTATAGTCGACAAAGCCATTCCAAGTGAAGCCCTAAAGGCCAATGTGGTCTGGTGCCAGGGCATCGACAAGCCAATGCACCTCTTGTGTTCGCAGCAACTATCTCGCTTTCGAAAGCTCCAACCTATCATCCCGGAACTGGATGTCAAAGCAGAAAAGGGGGCATACTTCGTTTATCAGAAAACAGTACTGCCCTCCAGCTCAGCAAAGAACTGGATGATACTGGCAGATGTAAACAAGAATCACTCAGAAGTGATTGCATTGGCCCAACGGATAAGGACCGACCAAAACCTGAAGGATCAGATCGAGCAAAGCATTTCCGAAGGGACAGCAAGACTGATCAAACTGGTCGCTGCTTCTGATGGCTTGCAGAAAACCGCAGATCCACAAAGGGATGCCCGGCATTATTCGAATACCTTGTTCAACATCATGCGAGGTGGCATATTCGATAATAACTATCAAATAGCGCTCAGTGATTTCAAGCACTATCTTTCAAAGGCCAATAGAGAGGTGTTTCAAAGATGCCTGGGTGCACTAGACAGGCTGCCCAGCCAGTTTTCGAGAGCCAGGCTAAAAGACTGGGCCAGGGAGGTCGAAGATGATGACTTGCAACGCTTAGTGATTGAGTACCTGCCACTCTACTTTAGCAGGAGGCATGGCGATCCTAGCAGGCCCTGGAATCGATTTTCAATTAATACCAGAAGCGAACAGGATGGATCTAAAATCCTGGACTATGAAGGCAATTGGAGAGATATCTTTCAGAATTGGGAGGCCCTGGTGCATAGCTATCCGGACTTCATCGAAAGTATGATCTTCAAGTTTGTCAATGCCTCGACCTTTGATGGTTACAATCCCTATCGGATTACCAAAGGAGGCTTTGACTGGGAGAGTATAGAAGCCGATAATCCCTGGTCTTACATTGGCTATTGGGGAGACCATCAGATCATTTACCTGCTAAAGTTTTTGGAATTTTGTGACAAATACAAGCCCGAAATTCTTCGCAGCTATCTTGATCAGGAGCTATTCGTATACGCAAATGTGCCCTATCGAATCGCCACCTATCAAGACATTCTAAACGATCCCAGAAACACCATTGGTTTTGAACATGACCTGGATGTTCGCCTTCGACAAGCACAGCAAGATTTCGGTGCCGATGGTGCGCTGCTAAGGGACGAACAAGGTCAGATCCATCGGGTCAATTTTATAGAGAAGATACTAGCCACCCTGCTCGCCAAAATAAGCAACCTAATACCGGAGGCGGGTATATGGATGAACACACAAAGACCCGAATGGAATGATGCAAATAATGCTTTAGTGGGAAATGGCGTATCCATGGTAACGCTCTATTATCTGCGACGCTTTTTGGTTTTCTTTGCCAGGCTACTAGATCAAACTGACACAAAGAGCTTTAAAATCTCGCAGGAATTGCTTGAATGCTACAAGGCAATTCGATCCCTACTCGAAGAGAATGCTAAACACCTTTCCGGTCCAATTGACGATACGCTTAGGAAAAGCATATTGGATGGCCTGGGACAAGCAGCCAGCACGTACAGACAACACATTTATCTGCATTCTTTTTGGGGCCCAAAACGCTCTATCTCGATGGAGGGATTGCGAAAATTCTTCCAGCTGGCAACGCAGTATTGTGAGCATGCCATCCGATCCAACCGCAGCGGAGCAATGTATCATGCCTACAATCTGATGTCGCTGACCCCCGACAGCAAGGGTATTTCCATCTCACGATTGAGCGAAATGCTGGAAGGCCAGGTAGCTGCACTGAGCTCCGGATACCTAGGGGCAGAGCAGTCACTGGAATTGCTCAATGCCCTCAAAGCAAGTGCCCTGTTTCGGCCCGATCAATACAGCTATCTGCTCTATCCGAACAAAGAATTGAAGGGTTTTCTTGAAAGAAATCAACTGCCAAAGCAAGCCCTTGAATCTTCAAAATTGCTAGGGCTATTGCTACAGGAAGGTTCCACATCTATAATTGAGATGGATGTGCAAGGTGGCAACCATTTCAACGGCAAGTTTACCAATGCCTACGATTTGAAAGAAGCTTTGCTGAGTCTGGATACCGAAAAATATGGACCCCTCGTAGAGGAGGAAATGAATCTGCTCCTGGATATCTTCGAAGAAGTGTTTAATCACAAGGAGTTCACAGGTCGCTCCGGGACGTTTTACGGTTACGAAGGCCTGGGCTCCATCTATTGGCATATGGTTTCCAAACTCTTATTGGCAGTGCAGGAAATTTGCCTACAGGCCATTCAAACTGATGCTAAGCCCGAGATCATCGGCGGATTGCTAGAGCATTACTACGAAATCAATGAAGGTATAGGAGTACACAAATCTCCTGCACTCTATGGCGCATTTCCAACAGACCCATATTCGCATACGCCTGCAGGTAAAGGTGCGCAGCAGCCCGGAATGACGGGTCAGGTCAAGGAAGACATTCTTAGCCGATTTGGGGAGTTGGGTGTGTTTATTCAAGACGGCAGACTGACCTTCAATCCCTGCATGCTCAGGAAAGACGAATTCCTGGACCAAGCAGATACCTTCCAGTACGTAGACCTGCGAGGCCAGAAAAGAGAATTGCCACTCAAGGCCGGCATGCTCAGCTTTACTTTCTGTCAGGTCCCCGTGATCTACGAGCTATCAAACCACAATCAGGTAAGCCTCGTGGGCCATGATGGACAGCTAGCCCGGTTTGAAAGTCTTGCGCTAGACCAGCAAAACAGCGAGGACATCTTCATGCGAACAGGGGCCATTGAACATATTCATGTCTTGATAGATGCAAATATCTTGAAGTAGAATTGTAACACCACAAAAATAGTTATGACGAAAAACATTTTAGGGCTCATTGCTTTTGTCGCTTTGCTTATTGGATGTTTTTCGAGTAAGCAGGCTATTTCTGAAAACAAGGCTGAACAAGGCAAAATGAAAGTAGAACGCAGTGCAGCAGAGATTCTGGGAAATGCAAACTACCTGGCCATGTCTTTTGGTGGTTATAGGCAAAAGACCCGCGACATTCAACCCACCATTGCAGAGCTAAAAGAGGATATGAAAATTCTCTCTGCAATGGGAGTCAAGATCATCAGAACTTACCACACCAAGTTGCCACATGCCGGCAATGTGCTAAGAGCCATCAGGCAGTTAAAACAAGAAGACCAGACTTTTGAGATGTATGTCATGCTCGGGATTTGGATCGATTGCGAGAAAGCCTGGACCGATAGTCCCAACCACGAAGCCGAAGACGAACAGGCAAATCGAGCGGAAGTCGAACGAGCTGTGCAAATGGCACAGGAGCATGAAGATATCGTAAAGATCCTGGCAGTCGGCAACGAGGCAATGGTAAACTGGGCTGCCGGATACTATGTACAGGCTGGGGTCATCCTCAAATGGGTGAACCATCTTCAAGAGCTAAAACAAAACGGCACACTAAACCACAATCTGTGGATTACCAGTAGCGATAATTTTGCCTCCTGGGGGGGAGGCGATAGCAGCTATCACAAGGCCGATCTTGAGTTGCTTATCAAGGCAGTGGATTACGTATCCCTGCATACCTATCCAATGCATGACACCCATTACAATCCTGCCTTTTGGGGTATTAAGGAACAGGCGCAGTCACTGCCAGCGACAGAGCAGATCGAATTGGCAATGGATGAGGCACTGAGTTATGCCAGGCAACAGTATGAAGATGCCAAAACCTATGTACACAGCATTGCCCCCAACAAACCCATACACATAGGAGAAACCGGATGGGCAAGCGCTTCCAATGGCTTTTATGGTCCGGATGGATCGAAAGCAACAGACGAATACAAAGAAGCACGCTACTATGCCAAAATCCGCAACTGGACGGATAAGGAGGGCATATCCTGTTTCTATTTCGAGGCATTTGATGAGCCCTGGAAAGATGCTGGAAATGCAGGAGGCTCAGAAAATCACTTTGGTCTGTTCACCGTAGATGGTCAGGCAAAATACGCCTTGTGGAAGCTGGTTGATCAGGGACTGTTCAAAGGCCTGACACGTGGCGGCAATGCCATTACAAAGACCTATGAAGGTAATGAAGCAGCACTGATGAAAGCGGTAAAGAAGCCGCCGCTCAAAAAGCTGAAGCAGGGCGAATAATGCGCCAACACAAAGCAAGTCTTGCCAGGTCCAGTATTCATTTGAAGCACAACAACAAAATCAAACAATATGTCTAAGTATGAAACACCAGCGCATCTAAGAGTGCCCATCGCACAGAAAGCAGCTTTTGGGGCAGGACATTTGGTGCTAAACCTGCTACCCGGCGCTCTAGGATTTTTTTCCTTCTTTCTGTTGACTGCCTTTGGTATGGATCCTTTCCTGGCCGGTTTGCTGGGAGGGCTTCCCAGGATTTTCGATGCCATCACAGATCCGGTGATGGGTTTCATATCAGACAATACCAAATCGCGATGGGGGAGACGCAGGCCTTATATTTTCATTGGGGCAATACTCAGTGGAATCTTTTTCATACTACTTTGGCAACTCAATGAAAACAATTCACAAACCTACAATTTCTGGTACTTCCTCATTTTTTCAATGGTATTTCTCATCGGAAATACCATGTTTGCTACGCCGCTGGTGGGCCTGGGTTACGAAATGACCTCCGACTATAATGAGCGGACCCGACTGATGGCCTTTTCCAATACCATGGGGCAAATTGCCTGGATGATCGTGCCCTGGTTTTGGGTCATTATTGCCGATCCTGACATATTCTCGAGCCAGGCAGTGGGCGTGCGACAGCTATCCATGATTGTGGGGGCAGCATGTATCGTACTTGGCATTCTGCCAGCTTTCTTCTGCAAAGGTATCGACTCCGCCAACATGGAAAACAGGAAGGAGATTTCGTTCAAAACCCTGGCTTCCAACATGAAGGACCTCTTCGAAGGCATCAAACAAGTATCGAAGAACAAACCTTTTATGCGCCTATGCGGAGCCACATTTCTGGTCTTTAATGGCTTTCAAATGGTGGCGGCCTTTAGTGTTTATATTATTGTGTTTTACATGTTTAATGGAAGTTATGCAGATGCCGGCACATGGCCAGCATGGTTTTCCACCATCACCGCCATCGTTACCGCTTTCGTGGTCATACCAATCGTAGCAAAGCTATCGACAAGCTTTGGTAAGCGAAAGGCCTTCATCATTTCAACAGTTATCTCCATCATCGGATACTGCCTCAAATGGTGGGGCTTTGATCTGGAACTCAATGCCCGCTTCAATGAAACTGCCCTGGGCCAAAGCCTCAACAATGCCATCGCCGCCATCTTCAACTTTTTAGATCCAACGCTAAACAGCCTGGGCATGTCCTGGTTTAGCATTGATGCTTCCGCTGGTATTCCCTGGCTGATTTTCATCCCCATTCCCTTCATCGCCTTTGGTCTTGGCGGACTCTTCACCCTCATGATGAGCATGACCGCGGATGTCTGCGACTTGGACGAATTGGAAAACGGAATGCCTCGAAAGGAAGGCACTTTTGGAGCCATCTATTGGTGGATGGTCAAGCTTGGCCAGGCCCTGGCTCTGGTACTCGGCGGTCTCGTCCTCAAGCTGGTCGGCTTCATTTCCGACGCGCCTACCCAATCACTCGAAACCATGACCAACCTGCGGATCGCAGATATTGTGATTCCCGCCGGTACCGCCGCCATCGCCATTTTGGTGATGTGGAACTATTCCCTCAACGAGGATCGGGCAAGACAAATCAAAAAGGAACTCGTAGCACGAAGAGGGGAGCTTTAGGGAAAGTTATTGATGCTCTGTCCTTAGTTTAGCTTGTACTTTAGAAGATACTTATTCAAAATGTTTTGGAGCGAGACTTTTACCCAGCGCGCCAAGCCCAGTCTCGCTCTCCGCTATTACTCGCTACCTGCCTGCTTGTTCAGCCTACCCTGCCTGCCGTCTCGCCTTGAGGGCGAGCCAGCATGCAGGGGGCTTCACTGGCGCATGCAGGCACCGAGTAGCCGCTGCGATCGAGGCTATTTAGCCACCGCAGTCCCACGTTGCGACTGAGAAGACTTCGGACTTTGGACTTCTTTGAGCCACTCCAGCTTCAAGCGTGACGTCTCGTCGCGTCTTTAGGGATTGAGAATCAATATATGCTCATTTATAGCAAGTCAAAATGAACAAATATGATGCACTATTCCTTAGCTTGGATAGTCGTAGGTGTCAATTTAGCGCAATTGACTTGTGCACGAGCATTTTTTCATTACGCTTGCAGGGAAATCGTGGCAGCAAGAGATGGTGCGCGAAGGAGAGGCAGTGCAGAATAGCCCTGGGCGCAGCGGTAGGCGGTGCCTGGCAGGCGTGGTGACTGCCGCAGCGGCGGGGCTCGGAGCCTGCCGGAGAGACCTGGCGCGGCGAGCAGGAACAGCCTGCCAGGTGCCGACTACAAGTGGAGCACAGGCCGGGTGCTTCCACGTGGGGAATTGGTTTCGCTCCTACTATTTGAAAGTGAAAACCGAAGTCTTGTGCCAATATTTTGTGTTTCTCGCTCAAAGAAAAAAGCAGGTCATCGAACATCTGTTCAATGACCTGCTTTGGTAAATTTTCAACTCCGGAGGGTTATTCTGCTACTACAAAAGTGACTGTTTGATGCTGGCCAAGCTCATGGCTGGCATGCAGGAAGTAGAGACCAGGGCCAAGATTGAATTGTCCCAGGTCGATCGTCTGGTTGACGAGCACATTGGATTCGCTTTGTAGCGTGCCGACAGGAAAGACCTTTCCATTGATGTCAACTATTTCTAGAGAAATGGCGCCTTGTTCCAGTGACCATAGCTCAAGCAGGCATTGCTGGTGCACCACATTTGGGCGCACTGCCAGATAAAGGCCTTTGTCAAGCGAAGATCCGGCAAACTTAAGTCGTCCACTTCTTCGGTCTTTTGGCAGCCAGTAGTAACCGATTGTATACTGTTCTGGATTACCGGAATCGGTGACGGTGACTTCATAAAGTCCGGACTCGAGATTGCACAGAGAAGCCAGATTGGTATCTGGTCCAGCGCTGAAGCCTGGTCCAGACCACTCATAATAGTAAGTAGGTGTGCCTCCTACAACCTCCAGGTGAATGCAGCCATCGTCACCTGCGGATGTTTCGCCCTGTATGGTCACATTGTCGATGTCGAGTACATTTCCATTGTTTCCGACAGAAGGGTTGCCGCCACCTGCACCGCTATCATTAGAGAAAACCAATGCCTCAGATGTGCAGCCATTTGAGTCCGTGACAGTGAGTGACCACTCGGCATTGTCGGCATATATGAAGGAAAAAGTTTCGCCCTCTTCTGTTATGTCATGAGTAAAACGCACGTATCCGGAACGATCCCAATCGTATAGGTAGGGGCCAGTCCCTCCGGTAATTTCAATCTGATGGGTATTGTAATAGAAGGGCAAAGTGTTCCCACTGTTTCCCTCAGCCTGGTTGACCCCATAGGAACCAATATCGAAGGAAGGTGGATTTGTAATCTGGATCGAGCCGGTGATCGAACAATCGTTATTATCGATTACAACATAGTTGTAAGTTCCGGCGGCCAATCCGGTAATACTTGCTGTGCCTGGATCGATAAACCCAGGCTCAGTTGAGGTCCAAACATAGCTGTAGGGCGGTGTGCCTCCTTGCACAAACAAGCTGGCACTTCCTCCGGCGTCTTCGGTATCTACCTCTTCCGGACAGGGCGTGCCTTCTACAATTTCGTTGCTGACTTCAAGAGAGGAGGGCGACAGCACTTGATAGCTGCTGATCACCTCACAGCCGGCTGAATTGCTGACAGTCACTATATAAGTACCGGCTTGCAAATTGACAATGCTCGGCGTATTGTCTCCGGTGCTCCATTCATAAGTGTAGTCGTCATTGAAATCTGAAACGACTTCTGCCTCAAGCCAGCCGTCTGCTGCGCCATCGCAGCTGAGACCAGTAAGGGTGTTTCCGGAGGCAAAAATATTCACGCTAAATGGCTCGTATATCACCATAAACTGGCACTCAGCAGGGTTGCCGTAATTGTCGACGATACTGATGCTCACTGGGTTTTGGCCGGGGGCAAATATGCTTCCTGATGGAGGAGTGATACTGGAAATCATAGCTGCGCAGTTGTCCGTAAACTCAGGTATTTCCCAGCTGGCATAGCCGTCGCAAGAGTAGATATCTGCTGGGCATTCGCTGAATTGTGGCGCCTCATTATCGCTTACGATGACAGCCTGCGAACAAGCCACAGCATTTCCTGCCGAGTCTGTGAAAGTCCATTCTATGGTGGTGGTGCCGACCGGCCAGGGGCTGTTCAGGCTTGCTCCATCGCTACGTGTACCGACACCGGCTACCAGCCCATCGCATTCATCTTGGGCAGTAGGCAATTGAATGATGATGGCTGTGGTGGAGCATTCGCCGGGAGCGCTTTCTGGTGTGATCGTAATCAAAGAGTTGCAGTCAATAACCGGAGCGCTGAGGTCTGGAACAATCTCTGTCACACAAGTACAGGTTTCATCTTCGTAGACCTGAATTGTGGGTTGATCTAGTAGATTGCATACGATTGTATCATCGCAGAAAACTGGTTCGAGTGTAGTGGTTACACATTGACAAGTTTCGTTATCATATGCTTGTACCGTAGTATTGCCTTGTCCATCACAAACTGGGTCTGGGTTACAGAATACTGGTTCGAGCGTCGTGGTTACACATTGACAAGTTCCGCTATCATAGGCTTGTACCGTGGTATTGCCCTGTCCATCGCAAACCGGATCTGGGTTACAGAATACTGGTTCGAGCGTCGTGGTTACACATTGGCAAGTTCCGCTATCATATGCTTGTACCGTAGTATTGCCTTGTCCATCACAAACTGGGTCTGGGTTACAGAACACCGGTTCGAGCGTCGTGGTTACACATTGACAAGTTCCGCTATCATATGCTTGTACCGTAGTATTGCCTTGTCCATCGCAAACCGGATCTGGGTTACAGAAAACAGGTTCGAGTGTCGTGGTTACACATTGGCAATTGGATTCGTCAAAAGCTTGCACCGTGGTGTTTCCCTGGCCATCGCAAACGGGATTTGGATCGCAGCTTATCGGCTCCAGTATTTCTGGAACGCAAGTGCAGTTAGCCTGATCGAAAACCTGAATCGTACGAACTCCAGCGCCATCACAAACCGGTGTATCATCACATTCTACAGGTGGAATGATTTCTTCCACGCAAGAGCAGGTTTCGAAATCGTAAGAATAGGTGCTGGTGCTACCGTCGGGGTTGCAGGTAGGTGTAGTCACACAAAATAGCGTTCCTAACTGCGTGGTCACGCATTCGCAAGTCTCTTCATCATATACCTCAGTGAATCGCTCTCCCGAAGGCGAACAGATGATGCTATCATCACATGTAATTGGAGGGCCGGCTGTATCTGTACATTCACAGGTTTCGGGATCTCTAACCTGGATGGTGGTTTGCCCGGCTCCATCACATACAGGAGTATCATCACAAATCACGGGTGCTGAAGTTGTCCAGGCGCAATCACAAATCTCTGTGTCAAATAGCAATGTGCTGATGCTACCGTCCGGATTACAAACGGGATTAGAGGCACATACAGCAAATGTATATGGCACAGGTCCACATTGGCAGGTCTCCGGGTCCAATGTGTCGATGTATCTTTGACCATTGGCATCACAGGTTATCTCTCCGCTGCATTCGACGGGAGGCTGTATTTGTGGAACACAGGTACAAGACGAAAAGTCGTATACCTCTATACTGGTCTGCCCGTCTCCCAGGCATACTGGGTTATCGTCACACGTAGGTGGAGGTAGCGTCACTGTTTCACATCCGCAAAAGTCATTGGGTACTTGTATGGTGATCACTCCAGTGTTTGGATTGCACACCGGCGTATCATCGCAAACGATTCTGGTCTCAATATTCTCCGGAATGCCTAAACATGGGAAGCACTCAAAACCAGTGCATTGATCAATGTACAGCAGATCATTGAAAGTGCAGGGGTCCAGATCATCGCAGAGTACGGGGACCAGCTGAGTTTCTTTGTTGATCGTGAGTGTGCCTGCAAAGATGAATGAATCGTCTATCTGATAGGGTGGGAAAATTCCGTTTTGCAAGAGATCACATTGCAACCAGGCAGTGAGGGTAAAAGTGACTTCATCACAAGTTGGCTCGGGTGTCTCGTCAGTACCCACGTAGATATTGCTTCCATCCTCCATTGGTGTCATTCCATCCGTGGTCCAAACCAGAAACTCAGCGGTGCCATCGGGATCGCTTGCAATCACAGCAGCAGGCGTGTAGTCAAATAGATCGGGCTCGTCAATTACACAAATGGTCTGCGTGTCATTAAAGGTATTTACAGTTGGGCATTCGGGACAAACCTCACAACCTGGCACCTGCACTATGCCGGAGTTGTCATACGCACAAGGGGCATTTGCCAGATTGGCCGGAAGCGGGATGAACCATTCGTAAATACCTGTGACAGGTGGGACTTCCAGCGCCGTGCATCCTTCTTGTGGTGGTCCGGTCTCGCTCCATCCAAAAGTCAGACCTTCATTACAGTAGGGAGTATTTAGTGTTGGTTCGTTACCGCAACCCAGGAACTGCGGGAAAGCTCTAAATAGAAAAGGTGCTGGATAAATCTCGGCTTCTGCAATTAACTCGCCTGCGTACTGTCCAAAGCTCAGCAGGGGACTACCATCAGGGCAGGTGAATCTGCCAGACAGTTCCAGCCTTCTGGTACTGCCATCACACTGTCCTTGATTTGTCGAGAGGTTGAAGCTAAAACACCAGGGCCCTGTACCACATCCTTCGCAGACAATATTGGCAGGAGGGTTAGACTGGCCGGCGGTTTGATCTCCGTCATAATACTGTGCAACATAGAAGAATTCGGCACCTTCAACATCCTGGTCGAAAGTAAAACAAAATTCGACTTCTTCAGAGCCGCATGCCGAATCTCCTAAATTGATAGAGGACAGTGTAGGCGTGAAACAATCTTGGGCCGTCAAAACCAGACAGCTACACAGTAGCAACAGTAAGGTTGCCATCTTTTTTGAAATGGAGTTCATGATAGTTTTGGTTTTATGCAGCAGTTCAGCACACAGGTTGAAATGGGGTAGAGTGCTCGATGCGCAGTCAATTAATGAGATGGTAATATGCCAGATTGTCCTGCTGCATATATAACATCGTCTGATGGCTAAAATACAAAAAAAGTCTATTATGCTTTACGAGATAAATGAATGGAATTGAGATGCTAGGGGAGTGAGTTTTTTTGGAGCGAAAATGCACACTCCCCACATTCTTGTAAGCTTTCTACTATTGAGCCATTATTAGTAGCAGGGGAGAAGTCTGTTTTTCCGAGGTTCAATGAGCAGGTTTCTACCTCGAAACTTGAATCGTTTACTTAGTAGTGCCTCCAACCGGAGTCCTCTAGTTGTGTCTGCGGTTGCAGCTTTACGTTTGAGTTTGGTTTCAAAAAAGAGTTGAATTCGCTTGTAATCTCTACTAAGCAGATCTGGAAATCTACCTTCAATGAAATCATCAAAGCAAGTACTAAACTTTTCTGCAACATTGTTGACCTTGAATCGACTAGCTACCTTTATTCTCTTTAGTTCTACGATAGCTAATGCATATCCGCCTTCCCTGCATCGTAAAATTATCAGACAGTCCGGAGCTGGTGGTGTTTGGTCAAGACCCAAACTGTTGAAATAGTCATCAACCTTTATGACCACATAATCATCCGCTTCTATGCGATCATCAATGGCGAAAGTCATACCATCGTCAGTGCACGATTTTCGGACAAATGGAGCGAGTTCGAGATGCTGTCTAATCCTTGTCAATAGCATCTTCAGCTAGTTTGTCATAGAGATCCATTCGCTCTTCATACAATCGTGCGGAGACATCTGCAAAGTTGTGGTCTACTATTCCATCTGCGTCCACTTTCATTTGTCCTGTATCCGCACTACCTTCATTTGTCATTTCAAGGTGATAAGTCCGAACCGATTCGTGATCAATCTTCTTTTCGAGTATTAAGTTTACCAGCTTATTGAACATGTAGTTGCTGTGGGAACTGATCATCAACTTTACACTATACTTAGGTAAGTTAGCGAATAGCTCCATAAGTTTCATCTGCGCTTCTGGATGTAGGTGAGCCTCAGGTTCTTCAATGATCAAAAGATTGATCTTATGCTTTGACACAGGTGCCGGATAGTCTCCTTTTGCCAGTGAATCAGTTTCTAGACTGCTGCGGTTACTTGTGAGTACATGCCTGAGGTATGCTACTATTGGAGAAATCTCCGAGACCATTGAAGAAGTTTCGGTTAACTCTAGTTGCAAGTCGGTCTTTTCCGGACTGAAGTACAACTTGTGTTCTTTAGGGTTATAGTCCACTGACCCATGTAGCAGCTTGCTTTCAATGTCTTTTGCCACCGCATCGAGAGAATCATCTCGAGTTCCGGCCTTTAAAGTAGAGATGGCAAGATAGTAACTCGATGTAATCTCAGATAGCGATGGCAGCTCAATCTTGTTATTCGTAAGTAGATGCTTGTTTCTAGATAACTCAGCTAACATTGGGCTGAGGGAGTTCATAGCCGAGTATAGTCCGGAGCGTGATGCAGGTAAGAAGTGTATTTCTTCCACACAAGAATGAATTTGTCCGATGATTCTTTGCATGATGGACTGCGCGGTCCAGGCAGCAGTTCGATCTTTATCAACCGAAAAGACGTGATCCTGATCTCGGTAGACACTGATATCCCTCAACTTTCCCCGACCATCCCTGGCAACCGAAGCTTGATATTGACTACGGATCTCCACTCCTTCAACTACAAATTGTCCTTGCTCACTCAGGTTTATTTTGATTATCGCCTCCTCTAGCTCGATACGAATTTTCCCTTGGTCATTATTTAGCTTGTTATGAATGTTGGTTGAATTCGAAACCACTGTTGCAAACATATTATCAAAATCGGTAATTGTTGTCGCATCAAGCAGATAACTTACAAGTATTTCAGTTTGTCTGCTTATGTCTACTTGTTGCCCTTGTACCTCGGAGCTAACTTTGAACACTGATTGTGCGAATTTTTGAAACAAAGCATCTCCGGAAAATTCTTCCTCGATTCTAAATTCTCTTACCGGAACCCACTGATCGAAAGACAGTCGGCGATTGGAAACGAAGCTCTTAATAAGGCAATAGACAACATTAGCAGAATATGATTTTCCTACACTATTCTGACCAAATACCATCTGTAGATCCTTAGTGAAATCATATTCGACTTCCCGAATTGGGCCAATATTTTGGATCTTAATTTTCATATGCTGCTACTACAAAGGATGTGTCGCCTAGCCATTGAAGACTAGTGCATCGGGAACAAAGTCCAAATATAGAGGATAGATTTGGTTTAAATGCTATGTTGATGCTCATACCGAGCAGACAGGCCCTCAAACAGGAGAACCCAAACCTACCCCTACAAAACATTCTTCCTGATATAAGAAAGGTAACCTGGCACATTCTTTTCCTTTCTCCAGAGCCTGACAGAGGCTATAAGACTATTGAAACAGCTGGCATACACTTCATGTAGATTCGCATAAACATTTGCTAAATGTTGCTGGTTCAAAAGATCGCTGTCCAGGTTTTCTTCTTCCCTGGTATCAAGAATGTTCAGGATCTCATCCATTAGATTCTGCTTGGCTTCAGAGCTGGAGATAGGTTCATCGCAAGCTCTTCCCTGCGATTGCTTCCGATAGAAATCCTTGAGCTTTTCGTAACACCATTCTATATCTTTGTCTTTCAGTTTTGGGTACTCTTCTGTCAACTGCAGCACGGTGGTTTCAATGCTGTGTAATATTGGGTAAAGGGCTTGATTGGGTCTCTTGGACATTGGGGGTAGATTTTTGTTGGGATTAAGGATTACCGATCTGGGATTGGAGATTGATACCACATTGACTGCAAAGTACAAAGTGGGGGGCTGAAAGCAAAATCGGTAGCCAATTTCGAGTGTGGCGAGGTCTGCGTTCTTGCTGCGTCCAAAAGTCTTGTGGGCTAAGAAAGAGCAAAGATCAAGGAGTAAAAATCAAAGAGTGAGGATCAAAGAGCAGAGAATACGGGCATGGGCCATGATTGATCTCTCCTAGGAACACACAAATCCGGATCTGTAGGTCACAGATCCCATATCCCTTTCAACACACCAGACCCTTATATAAAACAAGGACCATGGCCCCTCCCAGCTCTCAAATCGCAAAAATTGCTACTTCGCTACCTTTTATCTATCTTGCTTTTTGCATGGGCGTATTTGGCGTGATTGATTAATAGTCGCAGGCAATTTATTCCTCTTAGAATCAGGTTTGCTCTTCCAGTGATGTTGACCGCGAAAGTTGATGTGGAGCTTAGATAGCACTTTGTGTGTCGGTTGATCGTAGTCTCTACAAGAATCAGAAAAATATGCAAAGATTAGTTGTACGTAACTTTGGGCCAGTTGCTTCGGTTGAAGTTGAAGTGTCAAGCCTAATGGTATTGATAGGGGCTCAGGCAAGTGGTAAAAGTACGGTCAGTAAGGGGATTTTCTTTTTTAAATCTTTAAGAGATGATGTGCTCAGGTATCTTCTGGAGAGTATTGATTCGGCGGATTACGCCAAACCTTTGGGACAAATTGGGACCTATGAAAAGATAGACAAAGAGAAGATTGGGATTGCCAAGAGACTGATCAATTCTATACTAAAAGCTAAGTACCTGAATGATGGAGAAGGGGAAAAGCTCTTCGTAGATGAGGGTATCTACACAAAGATAAACTATGCCTCTTCTGGGCAGCAGGAGTCAATTTGGATTCTTAACTTGATTTTCCTTGCAATACTCAATAGCCAAACGGTATTTGTAGTGTTTGAAGAGCCTGAAGCCCATTTATATCCATCGGCGCAAAAAGAAATAGTAGAATTGATTTCGCTGTTGCTCAATTCAGGGGATAACCAAATAGTTATAACTACGCACAGCCCTTATGTACTTTCAGCCTTTAATAATCTTCTCTTTGCCAGCAGAGCTGCGAAGAGTAATCGCGAGAGTGTCGGCAAGATAGTCCCCTCTTCTTTGTGGCTATCTGTAGCCGATGCTAGTGTTTTTAA
>JAHDEE010000364.1 GCA_020629005.1 Chitinophagales bacterium | reverse complement strand
CGCGGCTATTTTGCAATCCATCTCCCTCGTGGCGATCAGGGCAAAAGCAAAGGTCAAACCCTATCGTAGAGACGCACCGCGTGCGTCTAACTGATCCACAAATTCCATCTAATGACAAAATTTTTCAAGATATACATGAAAAAACAGGCTAAATTTACCTCCTAAATTGAAGCCATGAAGATTCTCCTCGCCAGCATCATTTTGATGCTAAGCTGCCTTTGCATGTATGCGCAATGCGAATCAAGCAGCCTTGTCTCTTATATCGAATACCTGGATTCCGTTTCTTTTTCAGAGACCAGTAATAGCAGTGGAGACAATGGTGGTTATGCAGATTTTACCGACATCAGCCATTTCCAATCCAAACAGGACTCTGTAGTCATGCAGTTACAAGCGGGATATGAAAAACGCTCGTTTTCTGTCGTCGCTGCCGTATATGTAGACCTCGATAAAAATGGGCAATTTGAAGATGGGGAGCTTCAGTTCCTCAGCCTGCCATTTTCAGGTACTACTCGTGCGAGTTTCTTGCTGCCAGACTGGATCAGTCCTGGTGCCACAAGTTTGCGCATCGTACTTGTAAGAGCCAAAGATGTGGAAACGATTAGCCCCTGTGGTAGCTACGAATTCGGTGAAACAGAAGACTACAGTATCGAGATTGCAGAGGACAGTGAAACCTGCCTTGCTCCAACCGGCATAGCCGTCTCTTCTCCTAACTTCTACACACTTGACTTCAACTGCGAGGTAAATTCGGAGGCAGAAGCATATATTTTCTTTGTCTACAGCACTGAGGGCCAATTAGTGCTCAGTGCAGAAAGCTCCATACCAACGGTCAGCATTTACGACCCAAGATTAAAAAACTGTGAAACCTATCAGGTTTCTGCCAGAACCAGATGTGGTTCCTCGCTATTGAGTGAGGCTACAGAACCAGAGACAGTAGCCTTGCACTGTGGTGAGTGTTCTGTAGAAATCAATGTCGAAAATTACAATGGCAGTTCCTCTTATACCTTAGATTTTACTGCCAATATGGAGGGCCAAATCGAAAGCATTTTGTGGACGGAGGGTGAGCAGGAACTTGGAAATAGTGAGAGTATTCCAGTTAACGCTGAGTCTCAAACGACCGTTTGTGTAGAAGTCAGCACCGATCAAGGATGTGTCGCCACCGACTGTGCTTCTTTTGGCCTGTATTTCTTTCCGGGCCCTTGCGCAGCTCCAACGATCCTGGACGTGGAATCTCTGGCTCCCCAAAGCATCACAGCGGAGTTTGAAGAACTGCTCTACAGCACCGATGTCTTCATCCGGGATTTATTAGGCAATGATATCACGCAGACTTACGCTTCCGATGATGCGATGATGCTTGAAGACATGGCCCTACGAAACTGCGATGCTTATCTGGTTTCTGTAACGACGATTTGCAGTACTATTTATTTCAATTACAGCCTCGAGTCCCATCCAGAAATCGTTCATATGCATTGTGGTGGTTGCGATGTTGCGATTTCACAAGAGCAGCTAAGCGCTACTGAGCATCAATTTTACATCGATGCCCTGGCACCTTCCGGTATCCAGGAGTATACATGGACGGTCAACGGACAAGCAGTCTCCACTGAAAATTCGCCCATACTGCAGGTAGGAATTGGCGAGGAGGTCTGCTTGAACCTGAGTCCGATTGATGGGCAGGTTTGCAGCAATTGCATGGAGGTGGAAGAGGCATGTCAACAGCCAATTATTGGTCTGGTGGAGGATGCAGGATATGAGCAAATACGTCTCGTTGCCGCAACACAGAGTGGAATGGAGAATGCTGTTTTTCAGGAGCATTTCGATTGGGTTCTAAGTGATGGGGCAGGCATAGAAGTTGCCTCCGGAAACGGCTCTGCAGGCAATTCTTTTTTGAGTGTGGGGGAGCTTGAAACATGTAGCCCTTACACGCTCTTCATCTACAAAGATTGCTCTGCTGATAGCGTCTACACAGATCTGAGTGCTCCCTCTGAGGCTTATCCCTTCTATACAGATTGTCCAGAAGGGCAATGTGGACAGGTCTCGCAGATGGAAGTCTCTTCAGATAGACCTTTCTCTCTTTCGGTAAGTTGGAATACGGTTCCAGAAGCTTTTGCCTACAATGTGCAGGTGCTCGACCCAAACAGTCAGGAGCTCGTTTATGAGCAAGCTACGATGAGGACTGATATCGAAATGCATTCTGTGCTGCTTTCTGCTTGCGATTCGTTCATGATTAATGTGCAATCTGTATGCAGGTTTGGCTCGATCACAGATGTCGCTGATTTGGGTTCCATTGAAATGGCATGCCCAACTACAGTCGAAGATTGTTCGGCATCTGCACTGTATAGCGTTTCCGAACACATAGCATCTGTTAGCATTGAGCAAATGCAAGTGCAAAGCGGAAACAATGGTGGATATTATCGACATCTGGAAGAAACGGCCTCCCTGCAATCCGGGGAAGTGTTTTCCCTGCAAGCCGTGCCAGGCTTCAGCGCAGATAGCTCCGAGGTGATTTTTAGCATTTACATCGATTACGATCAAGATGGCCTTTTTGATGACTCCGAATTAGTGCAGATAGGCGAGCCAAGTGCTGCGGCATTTGAAGGTGAAATTGAGCTTCCGGCTGGTCTGGACCAGAGGGTCACACAAATGAGACTGATGATGATTCGTGCAGATGAGATGCAGGACTTTGTACCCTGTGCAAGTCCGGCACTAGGGGAGATAGAAGACTACTATATAGAAATAAACTCCTCCTGTCAGGCTGTTGTAGAAGTGGAGCAGCAGGAAAATTACCTGGCCATCACTGCACTTACCACCACCCACACGGCTGATATCAACTACGGTCTACTAAATATGAGTGGCGAATCCGCAGTGTTCAATGGAGCAACTAACCTGAATCCTCCAATAGACGAATACTCCTTGATCTGCCTCAGCACCGACGCAGAGGACTGCCAGGATGAGTATTGTCTCTATTATCCCCCAACATACTGTGAGAGGGCTAGACAGCTGAACGGTAGTTCGTCTGCTGCATATGAAATCTCCCTGACTTGTGATCCCGTGCAGGGTGCTGAGCAGTACCGCTGGAATGTCCGTTCCTATGAGCGTGAGTATGCGGTGCAAATTGAGTCCGAAGATGCCTTTGTTAGCTTTACTGATACCGGTTTTGAGCTTTGTGAACTCCTGGTGTTTAGCGTTGAAACTGTTTGTGGGCCTGATCAAGTAGCTCTGTCTTCTGCTGAAATGATATTCTGGATGGACTGTGCGGAGTGTCAAGCTGGATTTCTGGTGGACGAAGAAGCTGACAATCAATTTACACTCAGCAGCGTCTCTACAGCTGACTCTGAGATTGTTGCTTATAACTGGACGCTGGATGGTCAGTCCTGGGCTACAAGCGATCAGGTAAGTGGGCAATTTGAGACCGCACAGGAAGTTTGTCTTAGTATAACCGGACAGAACCAATGCACTTCCACTTATTGCGAACTGATTGGCCCGGCCCCTGCACTTTGCCCTGGACTAAGTGAAATCACCTTATCTTCAGAAGCGCAAGAGCAGATAAGTTTGCAATGGGTCGGTCAGGCTACTGAAAACGTGCAGGTCTCCGTCTTTGATGGAGATGAACAGCTTGTACTACAAACATCTTTAGCTCCAGATGGGCCAAATGATTTGGTGCTGGAAAGCCCGTTGCTCGAAGCCTGCGCTACCTATGCAGTGCAAATCCAAAACGAATGCGACGATGCTATTTCAAGTGAGCCTCTTGCGGCAGCTTTAGTGCAAATAAACTGTGAGAATTGTGATTTACCAGCGGAGATTGCCGCCACTGACATTAGCGAAACCAGTTTCACTTTGAACTGGTCGACACCAGTCTCGGGACCGGAATACT
This sequence comes from Chitinophagales bacterium, assembly GCA_020629005.1. Lineage (GTDB taxonomy): Bacteria > Bacteroidota > Bacteroidia > Chitinophagales > UBA2359 > JAHDDV01. Next base: position 463 of record JAHDEE010000364.1, on the reverse strand, counting down.
ATGAATACCATTTGACTTTGCTCTCGGACACGATTGCCTCCGGATTGGTTGCTCAGTCTCCGCTAGCTTTTGGCGACTTGAGCCCTTGCACGGAGTACCTTTTCTCTATCGAGAGTCCTTGTGGTCCTTCTTCTCCAGTTCAAAGTCTCGCTTTCAATACTGACTGCCCTACAGAATTAGAGGCTCCCGATCCAAAAGCTTTTGAACTGTATCCCAATCCCGGAAGTGGTCTGATCAATATTCGTTTTGCCGCTTCCACTGAAGATCGACAAATCCGACTAAACAATGCACTTGGGCAGCGTGTTTTTGAACAGGCAATTGCTTCTGGTGCAGAGGCTGCGGAGTTTAGTCTGTCTCTTGCGCCGGGGATCTATTTATGCCAGCTTTACGAGGCTAGTCGCCTAATTTCAGTTGAGCGGATTTTGGTGCTGCGGTAGGTTGGTTTTGGTTTTTGGTTTTTGGT
>JAHDEE010000363.1 GCA_020629005.1 Chitinophagales bacterium | reverse complement strand
CATTTAACGTGATTTTTCATTTTGCGATCATTCCTTCCATACTAGCTTTTTATGGTTTCTACTTTCTGGTCTTTCCAAAGTATGTGCAAACGAGACAATATGCAAAAGCGGCAATTATTGGCCTCTTGATTGCCATTGCGTGTGCTGTCTCCACCTTTATGGACCTCACTTACAATTTTGGTGAATCATGTGGTGAACCAGGCACGCTGCTCGAAGTATTGGCAATAGGGGGATTCATCGCTTTTATTGCTGCATTGAATGGGGTGATTGCCCTGGTGATTAGGGCTTGTATTACCTGGTTTTCAGAAGTGCGCCTTCGCGAGGAACTAGCGGCGAAAAACCATGATATGGAGCTGGCCTTGGTGAAGGCCCAACTTGATCCTCATTTCTTGTTCAATACGATCAATAACATAGATGTGCTGATTCTTAAGGATGCCGAAAAGGCTTCAAATTATCTGAATAGTCTATCCGAGATTATGCGCTTCATGCTGTTCAAGGCAAAAAAGAACTTTGTACCGCTATCAACTGAATTAGCTTATATTGAGAAGTATATTGACTTACAAAAGATCCGGACTGCAAATGAAAGCTATGTGCACTACCAAGTACAAGGCAGTCCAGGTGACAGAATGATAGCTCCGATGATTTTCATTCCCTTCATCGAAAATGCTTTTAAGCACTGCACAAGCAAGAAGCTAGAGGATGCTATTCAGGTGAAGATCTCGATTGAGGATTCGGGCACAAAGATGCAATGCGTAAACAAGTTTGAACTTGGCAAGCCGAAGCCAGACATGGAAGGGGGACTTGGTAACGGCTTGATGCGGAAGCGATTGGATTTGCTGTACCCTAACCAATATGAACTAGAAGTTCGCAAGGCGGAAGGTCAGTATTCAGTAGACCTAAAGATAGAAAATGGATAAGTTCGGCGCTGTAATCATCGAAGATGAGCCACTTGCTTTAGAGCGGACCAGGGATTTTGTTGAGAAAATTCCTTTTCTTGATCTGCAAGCAACTTTTGATAATGCCTTGGAAGGTCTTGCCTATCTGAATTCTAATGAGGTTGATTTGCTCTTTCTGGATTTGAATATGGACGAGCTATCTGGCATAGAATTGCTTGAAAGCAGCAATCTGGATTGTCAGGTGATCATTACGACCGCTTACGAAGAGTATGCCCTGAAAGGCTATGAGCTCGACGTGACGGACTATCTTTTGAAGCCCTTCACTTTCCAACGCTTTCTTCAATCCGTCAATAAGGCGCGTGAAAAAAGTCTCAAAACCAAGCAGACGGTAGTGCCCAATTTCATTTTTATCAAGACGGAAAATCGTTTGGAAAAGATTGTCTTGGATGAAATTGTATACATCGAAGGAATGCGCGATTATCGGCGCATTCACACAACTAGTAAGAAGATCATGACCCTGCAGAATTTCAAGGAATTGCAGGAGCTTATTCCGAGTAATCTGGTCTGCCGGGTCCATAAATCTTACATGGTAGCGGTCAACAAAATCGAATCCATCGAACGGAGTCGAATCAAAATTGGTGATGAGCAAATACCGATCTCCGACACCTACAGAAACACCTTCCTACAGGTGATCAATCTTAAGAATTAGATATTCTTCGCTTTGCATTAGGGGCCCATTTTAGCTAATGCCATTGAAAGAAAGTTCGAGAACTTTCTCTACGGATTTTGTCCTTGGATGGAGACACAATCATTCCGATGTATATTTTGCGATTAGCACCTTCTATTGGTCCTTAAATCTATGCTGGCTCGTGAATTTGAAAGAATGTTCCTGACAGATGTTTATAGCAGGACTGAGCGATTTGCCGGCGTCCTATGTGCTTGCAGACATATAAGGCCGGTTTGCAGATCGCGATTGTCCACGACTAGCAAAAAGCCCAAATTTGGTTTTGTATTAATCAACTAAACAAAATCAGATCATGAAGACGCTCTTACAATCAGGATTATTCGCCATTCTTTTATCGCTTCTTTCGGCGCCCCTGTTCGGCCAGAACTTGCAGCAAGTGGTCCGGGGGACTATCGTAGATGCGGATACCCAACTGCCCTTGATTGGGGTTCAAGTGGTCCTGGCCGATAGCGATCCGCTGCTTGGAACAACAAGTGATGCAAGGGGCACCTTCCGTTTGGAAAATGTGCCAATGGGTAGAATCTCACTAGTGGTTTCTTACCTTGGCTATGAGTCTGAACTTGTTCAAGCTGTTGAGGTCAACTCCGGAAAAGAAGTAGTTTTGAACCTGGAGCTACGACAAGCTATTCATCAACTGCAAGAGTTGATTGTCAAAGCCGCCAACAAAAGAGGAGAAGCTGTCAATGAGATGGCCTTGATCGGTGTGCGCTCCGTGTCGGCCGACGAAACAGAGCGTTTTGCCGGAGGTTTTAGCGATCCATCGAGGATAGTGCATTCCTATGCGGGAGTGGCGACGACAAATGACGGAGACAATGAAATCATTGTGCGTGGAAATTCCCCAAAGTACATGCAGTGGCGACTGGAGGGTCTAGAGATTACCAATCCCACACATTTCGCTGATCAAAATTCTGTGAAAGGAGGAATCAGTGCCCTGAACAACAAGCTTCTTGCCACCTCCGATTTCTATACCGGAGCCTTTGCACCAGAGTTTTCCAATGCCTTGTCCGGAGTCTACGATGTCAAGTTGAGAAGCGGAAACAACGAAAAGTTTGAGTCCACATTTGGCTTTGGTCTGCTCGGCACTGACCTCACCTTCGAAGGTCCATTCAAGAAAGGCTACGGTGGTTCTTATTTGGTCAACTACCGTTACAGCACCATGTCGATAGTAAAAGACCTGGGACTGATCGATATAGACGGACTTGGTAAGTTTCAGGATGCTGCATTTAAGGTCTTGTTGCCCTCTAAGAACAAGGGTGTTTTGTCCATCTTCGGCCTTTATGGTAGGAGCGGAATTGCTATATCGGATGTTAAGCCGGAGTTCTTTCTGACGCCCGGTGATGAACCAAGTACTGCTGAAATTGAAGAAGATTTTGATAAGTGGAATTACTTCCTAAATGCAGGCATCAGCCACTCTCTACCGATAGATAATAGAAGCTATCTAAAGACCTCTATTTCCTTTTCCGGCACCGGAATCGATGAAGAAGTGTACGAGACCCTGCGAGTCGATGAATTTGATGAGACCGGAGAAATGATCGGCGATTCCATCCTGAGTAGCCATTTGGATTTCGATAGCAAAGTTCGCGAGACTGCCATTCGTGCTGCTATAACTTACCACCATAAGATCAATGCCCGGAACAAGCTTCAAGTCGGAGCTAGGTTTTCGAATGTAAACTATCGCTACGATCAAAGTTGGCTTCTGGAGGACATCGGTACTCGCTTTGCTGCAGCTGATTTCGATGAATCCATGAACAGCTCTACAGGTTTTGTGAGTTGGAAATATCGACTCAATGAATCTGTCAGCATCCTGTCCGGTGTCAATTACCATCACCTACACCTTAATGACAAGTTTGCCATCGAGCCACGGATCGCGATGCAGTGGAAGCTTGGGGGAGGAAACGCCATTAATGCAGGCTATGGATTACACAGTAGTCAGGAGAGTATCCACAACTACTTTGCAGAAGTACCGCAGTCCGATGGCAGCACTGCTCAAGTCAACCAAAACCTGGATTTGTTGAAAGCTCATCATTTTGTACTTGCTTACGAAAAGCGGTTCAATGCAAATCTCAGAGCAAAAGTCGAGGCCTATTACCAGCATCTCTACAACTTGCCAGTAGAAAACGATCCAAACAGCTACTATGCGACGATCAATGAAAGTAACGACTTCCGATATCTTGCATTGCTGAATGAAGGAAAAGGAAGCAACTACGGGATTGAATTTACATTCGAACGCTTTCTAAGCAAGAATTACTACTACATGCTCAATGCTTCTATTTTCAATTCCACTTATACAGCAATGGACGGCAAGAAGCGCAGCACACAATACGATGGTGATTACTTGATCAATTTATTGCTAGGGAAGGAATTCGACAATCTCGGTAAGAAGGCCAATCAAACCTTGTCTCTAAATGCAAAGGCATTTGTAGGTGGAGGCAAGAAAATCATTCCCTTACTAAGAGATGAGAACGGCCAGGTGAATGTGGATGTGGAAAATCAACAGTACATGGACTACGATAAAGTCTATGAGTCATCCCTTGATGATGTCTATTCAATCGTACTTTCCGGCAGCTATAAATTCAACCGCCCTTCGGCTACACATGAAGTCTTTTTGACACTGGACAATGTCACCAATGCTCAAGGAAAACTTTGGGAATACTACGACCTTGATCAGCCCGGCTCCACAGGATACGTTACCC
>JAHDEE010000073.1:3888-25993 GCA_020629005.1 Chitinophagales bacterium | reverse complement strand
CACTACCGGCACACTCAGTCCTCCGGTTAGCACCTGCATTTCCACGTCCATCGGGGCTATTGTGCCACGCTCCTCTCCGTAGCAGCAAAACCAACATTGCGGAAAAGAAAAATCCTCACCCGGAATCCGAAGATTCACAGGCAAGGATTAAGGACCACTCTCTTTAAGCCCGAACGATCATCGGGATTGGAGATTTTGGTTTAGGGATAGGGAATCAATAACTGTCCCTTAGTTCAAACGCTTTACCGAATTGATGATCGTCTCAAGCTCTTCGTCCGAAACATGATTATCAGCAGAAATTGAAAGCATGCTTGAAGGTTCAATGTAATACAAAGTTTTTGTCACCGTTCCAGCCATTCCTTGCTTCAAATACATATAGGCTCCAAATCCTTCGTGAGACTCCTTCACTTCATGATCCAATGTAAAGTCCATACCGGGAATATTCGCGTAAGCTGCACTCTGCTGTTCATACAATGCTACAAGTCCCTTTGCCTGCTCAGCCGGAGGGGCTGATTGCTGCGACTGGTTGATAGAGATGCTCAACATAGCCTCTTCATCATCCCCAATGTCTTTGGTCAATGAAACCATCGCAGTTTGCTTCTCATCCAGGTACTCAAACTGATCACCAACCTTCACTCTCGCCGCAGTGCTGTCTACATTTCCGTTGAGGTAAAAGTTTTCGGGGAGCTGAAACTCTACGCCGAATGCCGTATTGCGATATTTAGGCTTGCTGGATTCATATGCCCTTTGTATTTCTTCTTGCTTCTGTCTGAAATCCTCAGGAACCAATTCTTTGTACAGGCTGTCAACCATCGATTCCTTCTTCACAAGTCTGAGCTTATGCTTCCAGTCTTTCTGCTTATAGTGCACAGTTCCACTTTCCAGCTTGCTGGTTAGCATCTGCAGAAACTCTCCCAGGCTGGCAGCCACAACAAAACACTTATTGGAGCGAAAGTCTATGTGATTATCACTTGGATAGGCCGTGATGACCTGACCTACTTTCCCATTTGGACCAGGATCCATATCCAATGCCAGGTAAGTAGTTTTGTGATTACCTGCTTCCCTTTGTGCAAATGGAATCCACTTATGGTGGTTACGCTTTGGCTTCACAGTACCAACAGGGAAGCTTTGATAATAATCCGGTTCTTCAGCTAGTACATCGTCTTCCGCTTTTAGCGTATTCTCCCGAATCTCCTTTATGGTCATCAATCGAAAATCAAAAAGTATCAAATCCGGGGTCAGCCCCTGGCCATTATTGATTTGGTACAAATCCTTGAGATCTTGGGGCAAGTCAAACTTTAGTGCATGTTCGGCATCCTCAATCTTTTCAGGAGAAGCAGGCTTTTTTAGTTCGATGGGAAAGTCTTTGTTCAGACTCTTGAGAGCATCAATATAATTCGCCCATATGTCTTTCATTTTGCTCATAATGTTGTGTATTTTGGTGATTCTTCAATTTTGATATTACGCCTGCACTGAGGCAGAAAATTTTAAGGCTATAACTCATTCAGGTAGCGAAAAAGCTTTTCGTTGGATAGTTCTTTACACCACATTTGCAAAGACTTTCCAGTCATATCTCTTTGACCCACATTTGCTCCTGCCTCAATTAGCATCCGGCTGTATTTGAAACTTGTACTGGCTGATTTCCAAAGCAAAGTGTATCCAAACATATCCGCCTGCTCCAATTGATCAGGATAGGTTTCCAGTAACTTGGCAAACACAGATTTCCTGCAGCCATAATTCATCGCCATTGCAATTTGCGGGGCAAAGTCGAGTCCCTCGTCCAGGAGTTCTTCCAGTCTGTCTACCTTGAGTTTTTCCCAAAAAACCCAATCGTTGAAATCCACCCTTCGCTGCTTTTTCTTTTTCTTTTCTTTATGCATCTTCTGGTACTTTATCTAATTCGACTCTCATCACAGTCTCTCCTTCATTGAAGCGACCGGTTCGCTTACCCAGAGTGACGGTTCTTCCATCCTCTCCATATTGAAGGGTATTCTTTTTCTTTAGGCGAATCATTCCGTTCAGCGTGTACACTGCTGTGTCCTTTAGGAAAGCTTCTATTTCTTCCACCGGCTGCTGTGAATTGAGCACTTCCAGATCTCTCAAACCAAATTGTCTTAAACCCATAGTGTAGCCCCAGTTCCCCTTCTCATTGGTACCAGCCTTGACTTTTACCATCAGGGGAATGGGAAGAAAATCGGGATCGGCCAACTTCGGCAGAGCAAGATTCCTGAATTGCTCTGGAGTATAAGCCAATTTCGGATTGTCAAACAGCATTACAGCACAATCAGAGCATTCCATGTAAGCAAGTGCCAACAACAATCCCAACTTGTGAGAATTGATCAAGTCTAACTCCGGCACTACTGAAACGAAAGCCTGAGATTTGTGCTGCGCAATCAAGGCGCTAACTGCACCATCCTCTTGGTGGCATTTGTCAAAATCCTCCAAAGCCATTGCAGCTGGAATATGATTGCAGGTCATCTGTGCCTCCTGAAGTCTAAACATATTCATAGCACCAAAAGAGTTTCCAACAACAGGTTCGCAACCAGCGTTCTCCTTCAGCCAAGCGCTGATCTTTTCAAAATCCGGTCCCTCAGCACTGTTTAGCAAAAGTCGAATTGTTACTGGTTGAACATCATCGTGGATTACACGTGCATTCATATTGATCTTCAAAGACTCTAAATTATACATGGTTTATCGGTTTTAGATTTAGGCTCATCACCTGCATTAATTTCTTTTGATTTCGAAGCTTGACCGCAGAAGGATACCAGCCTAGTGCTACGCAAACGAAGTCCGCAACACCTCACATACTTCGTTTACGCAGCACTAGGCAGTAATCTCTCTAATTTCCCTGCCTAGACTTCCTGTACTACTTACCTTAGGCACATCGACCAACAAGGGGTCTATTTGTTTACGCACATCCGGCAACAATATGGGATAGATTTTACCAAGTGCCTTTGTGCCGTATGACCTGGTCGGTTCATGTAACTTTTCATTGCGAATAAGATCTGCCCAGCCCTTTGCAATTTCCAGCTGAGTCTCAGGTATATCTCGAAGGAATTGGCACCACCCCTCATCAAAAGGTTCCCAGAACGCTCGGTATAGCCATGCCATAAACTGGGCATCTTCTGAATCCAAATCCTGAAGCATAGCAGCAAAACCCTTTGCAAATGCTGCAGGACTATCGAAGTACCTTTGTAAGTGTGCTGTATCAATGGCAAACTTCTCTTTGTTACCCGTTAGAGGATCTATGTATTGCTCTCTTGGCTCCCCCCGCCAGAGCGGTCTCAACACCTCGTATATCGGCTTCGGATGATTGATGAAAAGGGCATTCATCAATGCGCGAATCATTAGAAAACATGCTTCATCTTCCCGCTGCATTTGCTTGACGACGATGGGTTGAACCAGGTGCCGCTGCTCATCATTATTGTACACAGGACCTGTTCTATAGTCAATCACTTTTTGGATCATCTCCTGTCCGAAATTGACTTTATCAGACTTGAAACATAGTACCTTCAAAATCTCCTCACTCAGTTCATACTTCAATAGCTGCTCAATCACAGCCTTGCTTGTCTCATCATCGCCAGAACTATGCAAAGCATAAATCAGGATATCAGGCTTCCCTGTCTTAGCTTCAATAGTCTGAAGAATTCGAACCATGTCTTGCTTGAAACCTGGAACCTGAGCAATAATGTACAATGCCTCCTGCAGAAACTCTTCATCATTTCCGGCTTGCAGGTATTGCACTGCGGCTTTTGCAATATCCTCATGGACATGATGTTCACGGAAGACATTATTCTGACTTTCATACAAGGCGTCAAACACAATCTTTCGTAAGTGCCTGTGCCCTCCCAACATCAGTTTGCCACATTCGCTGGGAAACTGAGACTTGGCAATCAATTGCGCCGCCAGCTCAGCATTTTCGGATTCCGGTGCCTTCTCGATTATGCTGAATAGCTCCCTTCCGTTCTGATTGGCCACAAAAGCGGCAAACTGAAGTTCCTCATCGTGAAAATTTGATGCTTGACTGAGGCTGACCTTTATGCTTTCTTGAATGGCTGGAGGAAGTTGCTCTATTTTTTCCATCCGAACCACGAAGGGTGCAATCCGCATTCTAACCTGCTCAGTCAGATCCTCCCAATGTTGCTGCACAAACTGAAATGCCTGATCTCCAAACCGCCCCTTTAGTTTTGGAAACTGCCTTTCTTTCATAAGTACACGAACCATCTTTCCCGTAGCAAAAGCGGCCATGCTTTCAATGCGCAGGTCCGTATCTGAAGATCGAAGAAAAAGGGAGGTGATCTCAGCTTCGCGTCTCGAAATGAAATCACCGTCCCAGTTAACTTCATTTGTAAACACACTAGCCAGCGTTCCAAGAGTCCTGGTCTGCTGAATTGGGCTGTTTGTGATCACTTCCCTTAGCTTATCAATACGATTTTCAAACGGTCCCTGAGGACCTTGCTTGAGTTGTTCAAGCGTGCCTTCATCGAAGGGTATTTTACCTAAATAGGCCTCTTCAAATCTCCTTGAGTACGATTTTCCAACAAGAAAATGTTCACAGAGGCGTATCTCTTCCACTCTGCTATTGAGCACAGCCAAATGCCGGTTGTACATCGTTTTGTAGTGCGCGATCTGATCGCCCGGCATCTCTCTAACTCTCGCGGCAAGCGAAAGCTTGTCGATCCCACTGTCTTTTAGCATTCTAGCTACCCCAAAGAGCTGCGGTTCGACCATCTCAAATCCACAGTCCCTACAAAACTTCTGATTTGGTACTGCATGGGCACACCAGGCGCAACTGACATCCTCGCGAATCACATCACCACACTCGGTGCAGTGATCACCTGGTTTCCAATCTTTTGGTTGTGGACTCTCGCAGCTATGGCACTTTATTACTTGCTTCATGTTCTAATTTCTCAGGCTTAAGGATTGAGAGTCAATAACTGTCCATTTTGACTTGCTTGAAATGATTTATCCTTCGTTATTTTTCTCCACCAGCCAACCGGGATGCTGTGAAAAAATGTCTCATCTAAATCATCTCTTGCGGCGTCAAAATCAGACAGATATTGATTCCCAATCCCTTGGCAATTCATTGAACTCTCTCGATCTCTAATACCTACCTGATCGCAATTGAGTAAGTCGCGTTTCTTTTTCGGAATCCAGCATCGCTGCCAGCTCCTTAGCTATTTCCCTTTTTGATACCCCCTCTCTCTTGAGCAGTACTGCTATTTCGTAGTCCAGGTTTTTGACATATTCTGCTCCACAGCTGCGGCAGAATTTACCTGAGCCAACATTGTAACACCAGTAACAGTTTGCCATCGGCTCAGCCTGCTTTCCACAATTGGGGCATAGATCACCAGACTTATAATCATGTGGCTGCTTATGGTCGCAATGCGTGCACTTGATCACGCTGGAGTCCTCTACGACAATTTTCTGCCCATCAAGTGTTACACCGCCAGATGTTCCTGCAACAACTGCCTCAGGAGCACTATTTTTTGGTGCTACGCCAGCCCATTCCATGATGCTTGCAGCATTTTCAGCGCTTAGGCCCGTGATATCTGCCAGGGTGCCAGCATCCCCAATGACAGCAAAGCTTTCTTTAGAAACAATACCCAATTCCGTAAAACTGGCCAGCATTTCATCCGTCACCCCTTTACTCTTTAGAATGACTTTTTCTAAAGCCGATAATGATTTTTCCATAATCCTTCTGATCGTTTGTTTATAAAGAAAAGTGGTCGATACAACTAGACATCTGATGGTCCGTCAGCGCCTGTCTGTGTACCAAATATAATGGCTGTGTCTCGTGGCTTTCTGCTACAATCCACATTCGTTAGTGTCTAGTTAAAATTCGTTGTACATTTGTCTTAGCAGGCCCTCATAGCATGAAGAACTTTCCGACAGCAATACTACTCTTGCTCTTTTGCTGCTGCCAAAGCAGCAATACTCCAGCCGTGAGCAAACAAAATTCTCCCGACCTACCCATAGACTTTAGGTCGGGCACTTTAGATGAGGCTGTCGAATTATCGAGAAAAGAAGAAAAGCCGATTTTTTTGGCCTTTCATGCATCCTGGTGCCCCCCATGCAAAGAGATGGATGCTAAGGTTTATGTTGATGGAACCGCAGGTGAGTTCTTTAACAGCTCATTTATCAATTTCAAAATCGATGCCAGAGACCCTGGAGCCAAAGAGTCCATTCGGAAGTTCGGCATAACAAACTATCCAACCCTGGTGTTTGCGGATCAGCATGGGGATAACCTGCTAACCAGTGCCGGGTACATCGACGCTGCGCAATTGCTCCGTTACGGACGAGAAGCGCTTGCGGACTTTGAAAAGCTACAGTAGTTTCTTGCAAGCCGGCACAAAGAGGCACGCATTCTGCGGCTTGTCAGCAGGCTTGGAGGCGCACTCATATTCTCGCTCTACTGAGTACTGAACTCTCTGCCCAAACTCCTCGCCCGCTCGACCCTTGCAGTGTTTGGTCGCCCGATTGGATCCTGTCGGCAAAAGTGATTAGCCTTTACTTTCTCAATCGATCTGCTAAAATCGTCTGTAAGGTTAGTCCAAAAGCTGGTGCACCATGAGACTATTTTCTACCTATTGCCTAATGTTCCTGTCGGTTTTTGCTCTTGCACAGGATTGCCCTGAGTCTGACCAGGTTTTTTACTTCCAAAGCGAGATCGATAGTTTTTCTATTCACTATCCAGATTGCACTACAGTGCCGGGCAACCTCATACTGTATCCTGATTATGCAGAGCAGGACCCAATTATCAATTTACATGGCTTGAGCCAAATTCAAGCTGTTGAAGGGAACATAAGTATCAATAATCAGGAATTATTGGAGGACCTCTCTGGATTGTCCAATGTTGAACAGGTGTCAGGTTCCTTGATCATAAATTCCTGTCCGTCCTTGCAATCGATAGCAGCTTTCGAAAAGCTGGAATTTGTGCAGGATGATCTGAGATTAACCTGGAATGAATCTCTGGAAGAGCTAGGACAATTCGACCAGCTGACATCAGTCGGCTCTTTCGTGATTAGAGATAATCCAGTATTGGCTAACATTGGAGCCTTTGCTAGTCTCGATACTGTCCATTACGATTTTCAAATCGTAGACTGCCCAGCCGTATATGATATCAATGCGTTTGAAAACTTAAGACATGTAGGAGCAAATCTGGAGATAAAGGAAAATGAATTCTTGCTGGAACTACCAGGCTTTGGAAATCTCAACAGCATTGGAGGCAGATGCTCAATCATCGACAATTATCAGCTTACGCAGATATCAGCTTTCGATCAACTTCAAAGCTGCCATTCTGTGGATATATTCAGTAACAATTACCTCCACACGCTCAACGGTTTCAGCGCATTGCAAGTGATTGAAGACGAGATAATGGTCTCAAATCTTCCGTCGCTAACTGCCATTGAGGCATTTGCAAACCTGGATTTCGTGCAAAACATACGATTGCACAATCTTCCTTCTTTACCAACTGTCACAGCATTTTCAAATGTCAGCAGCTTTGGTGGACAGCTTACAGTTCATGATTGTCCGGTCCTTGAGACTTTCGGCAGTTTTGGCCAACTGAGCAGCATCTCTTCTGTCACGCTTCGTGATTTGCCAATGCTTACCGACCTAGATGCCTTTGCTAACTTGCAAAGCATAGAAAATACACTTTGGTTGGAAGAGCTCGCGCTGATCAATCATATTGACGCGTTTATCAATTTGCAAACCGTTGATGGCATCGTTAAAATCGCAGATTGCCCCGCAATTAGCTCAATAGATGGAATCGCCAACATCAGCACAATTGCCCTGGACAATCTACAAATTGTAAACTGTGCTTCTCTCACTTTATGCTCAAACGAGCTCCTCTGCTCCTTGCTAGACACTCGTCCCTTCGCTGTACAACTAGCCAACAATGGAGCCAATTGCCAAAGTATCGAAGAAGCTGCAATTCAATGCGGTATCCTTGGAGAGAATGAGTGTATTTTGGACATGGCCTTCATCCATGAATTCTACACATTGGACAGTCTAAAAGCTGATTATCCGGACTGTACAGTAATCAAAGGGGATTTACTCTTGTCGGGATTTTATAATGGCGAATCTACAGAAGCGTTTCTGACTGGTGTTGAGGGAAATCTTCAGATTCAAGGTGCGGCATATGAACAGCTGCCAGCCTTGAGCTTGCTAAAGCATGTTGGAGGCGACTTCGAAGTCCAACATTCCCAGTTGCAGGACTTTAGCAACCTTGGAGAGCTGACATCAATTGATGGTGATGTGATCATAGAATCCAATCCCCAACTCTCGAGTCTCGAAGGACTCGGCGAAATCACCGAACTAAAAGGATCATTGACAATTCGCCAGAACACAGCATTAAATAACCTGTCTGGTTTTGAACATATTCACACCATCGATGAAGGGCTGTATATCACGAGAAATGAATTGTCGTCTTTGACTGGATTAGCCTCACTTGACAATATCAATGGCTTTCTAAACATTATAGATGAGAAGCGAATTCACTCCCTTGAAGGCCTGGAAAGCCTTAGAGACATAGGCAAGTTTATGGTCATATCTGGCAATGATAGTTTGCAAAGTCTAAACGGAAGTCAAGCTTTGCAAAGACTAGGTAAACACCTACATCTGTACAACAATAGAATGCTGAATGACTTGCAAGCCTTTAATCTGGATTCCATTGGCGGCCCACTGCACATCGTTCAAAATCAAAGTTTGCAAGATCTAGCAGGCTTGAACAGCTTGAGAAAAATCAAAGGAGAACTATTTATTTCCAACAACCTCTCACTTGAATCCGTTTCGGCCCTTTCCGGACTTAGTAGCGATGAGATCAGTACGATTACAGTGGAAAGTTGTCCAAATCTTAGCAGCTGTTCACTAGAAGGTCTTTGCAGCTTTCTGCTGTCGAATGTAGAAAGTGTTAAGGTTGAAAACAATGGTCCAGAGTGTGATAGCATCGATGAGCTTGCCATTGCTTGTGGGGGAATCACCAGTGCTTCCTGTCTTTTGCAGGGAGTTACCTGTGATCAAACTTATAGATTGGACCAATTGATTTCGGACCATCCTGACTGTAGTACGATAGTGGGCTCGCTTACATTGCAAGGAGAATATTTCATTGATCCAAACCTAAGCAGCCAGTTTGTTTCCATTCTTGGAGATCTTAATCTCCTGGAGGTCCAGTCACTTCCGGGGCTTGCAGGCCTGGAAGAAGTCTCAGGCACAATAATTATTGAAGACTCAGAACTAACAGACTTGGGTGCACTGAGTTCCTTAACAGCGGTTGGCGAAGGATTATCTCTTAAAGACAATCGTGAGCTGACAAGCCTGAACGGCCTGGAGAATCTCACGCAGATTCCAGGCAGCGTTTTGATCGAGGGATCAACCAGTCTGAATCATTTGTCGGAATTGCAGAACGTTCAAGGAATAGAGGGTAATCTCTCCTTACAAAAGAATGCCCTAATTGACCTGTCCGGCCTTGAACAATTGGAGAGCATCGGCGGTTCCTTAGGCATTAGTTATGAACTCAATCTCGAAAATCTGGATGCACTCTCGAATCTGAGTAGCATTGATAATCAACTACATGTTAAGCATAATGCTAGTTTGCACGACCTGGAAGGCCTATCAAGTCTAAGCAATATCGGAGGCAGTCTGCATATCGTTGATAACGATGCACTGGAATCTCTCGTTGGCCTTGAAAATCTCGAAGCTCAATCTATCACAAATCTACAAGTGAGCGATTGCTACTCGCTTTCGCAATGCAGTGTCAACAGCCTTTGTGAATGGTTGAATATCAACAGTGGCCAAGCTGTCATTGCCGATAACTCCGATGGCTGCCTTGATGAACAGGAAGTAATCGAAACTTGCCAAGGCACGGCGATCCCTGAGTATGTGGAACCAAACCCTGCTTACCTCTATCCAAATCCTTCAGATGGCGTTGTGTATCTCCGAGCCGAGGACCAGACGGCGTTCAGGCTTTACAACTTACTTGGGGAACTATTGCTCCAAGGTCCGATCTCAAAAGAAGCGATCAATCTGGATCAATTCGACCCAGGTTTTTACTTTATTGAGCTGCTTGGCCAGCAGGGCAAAGTCAGTGCAAAACTTCAACTATTCTAAATCCCAGCGTTTTGCCACACTCCCTTTTCGACATTTCGAGCTACGAGGCTCTTAGGCCAACTCGAAAACGGTGATTTCCGGTCTGACGTTGAATCGCACCTGCCATAGATGACCGAGCGCTCTGTTGATATACAAGCGCCTTCCATCATGCAAATCAATCTCACCAGCCGAATATCTCTTATTCTTTACCGGAAGCATCGGCGGAGTAAGGAAAGGGGCTTTACATTGCCCTCCGTGTGTGTGTCCTGAAATGTTGTTGATCATACTGCTTGAAACATTCTTTCTTCTTCAGCAGATTCAAGATGACGGCATTCTTAGCCCTTTGTTCTCACCATTCAGAAGAACGCCAAAAAAGGTAACTTGTTGCGAACTGAAGCGTCAAGAATGGAGCGATTTTAGTAATCCAGATCTGCGATCAGATACGAATTTAGACCTGGCAACTGCGCCAACGAGCACAATATGATGAATCTGATTCTAAGCTTTATACCATGCACAAAACCATATTTGTACTATACCTACTTTTGCTTTGTTGGCAGACCTCCCTTCTCGCTCAGAAACAAGAACGGGACCAGGCTCCTAAAATAGGGCTGGCTCTAAGTGGTGGAGGCGCCAAAGGCATCGCGCACATAGGTGTTTTGAAAGTGTTGGAAGAGGCAGGCATACGGCCAGACTATATCACTGGCACCAGCATCGGCAGCATTATGGGCGGACTCTACGCTATAGGATATTCGGTCGAAGAAATGGAACAACTTGCTACTGGTATTGACTGGAATTACTACTTCAACGATGAGCTAAAGCGTACAGATGCCCCTATCGAAGAAAGACATCTTGCTGACCGATATCAACTGAAATTTGGCATCGAGAAGAATAAAATTCAATTTCCAAAGGGATTTGTTCAGGGACAAAAAATTGGTCTGCTGCTCTCCTACTTAACCTTCCCTGCGCATGGTATAAAGAACTTTGACTATTTCCCGATCCCCTTTCGGTGTGTTGCCACCGATGCAGAAACCGGAGAGAAAGTGGTGATCAAACATGGATCTTTAGCCAAGGCGATGCGAGCAAGTATGTCACTGCCCTCGATCTTCGAACCTATGGAAATGGATGGAAAAGTTCTCCTGGACGGAGGAGTGGTGCAAAACCTCCCTGTGCAAGAGGCTTTTGACATGGGAGCTGACATTGTCATCGCGGTTGACATCACTAGTCCCTTGTACAAACGTAAAGACCTTATCTCCTTGATACACGTGCTTGAGCAGACCAGTAGTTATAAGCTATCTGAAGGCGTGGCTGTACAAAGGGAACTGGCGGACATTGTAATTGCTCCAGCTACACAGGAGTACGGGACCCTGGAATTTAGTGCGGCAGACACGCTTCTGCAATTGGGCGAGCAGGCTGCACGAGCAAAGCTTGCTGATATATTAGCTTTGGTAAACACGCAGCAAGCGCCAGGAAAACAGCACAGCCCAGAACATGTTTCTGTTCCAAATGTCTGCAAGGTCTGTGCAGTAAAGATTCAAGGAATTGCTGAGAAACGGCAAAACACGATTGCCAATGTGATGCAAATGAGAAACGATCGTGAATATCCTATTGAGGTGATTGAAAAGCGGATCAAGCAGTTGTTCGGTGGACACTTCTTTAGGGATGCCTATTATGAATTGATACCAGCAAGCGATGGCTATGATTTGAACATAGATGCCGCTGTAAAAAGTGGAGAATATCTTCAAGCCAGCATCAATCACGACAGCGATCTAAAGGCTGCAATCTTGTTGAACGCAACCTTTAGAAACAGGGGACTCAATGGCTCTAAATTTGGCTTGGATGTGAAGGTGTCAGAAAATCCTATGATCGCGGCAAACTATCAGGTTTATACCACTTCCCAGCCAAATTTCGGCATCCGGTTTTCCGGAATGCTCGATTGGGTGCCCTTTCACTTATACAACAACAAGGCCGAACTAGATCGAATTTCGAAATACTGCCACTCGCGGGCCTGGCTTAGTTTGTTTAGCAGTTATAACAACACCTCATTGCTCTCCGGCGGAATTGGAATCGAGCGCCTTTCAAAGCGAGATGAAATTTTTAGTCGTAGGTCTGAAGATATAGGTTTGAATATCACAAGCCTGCATGTAGAATACCTCAATGACACCTACGACAGAGCTCAGTTTGCCAAGAAAGGATCTTATCTCAAACTGGAAGGACGGCTTGCGCTGGATCATTGGAGCAGATTCTCCTCAACTATTATCGATCCTCCGGAGCTGGACAATATAACACAAAGTCTACAATTGCGCTATTCAAAAATTCTACCATTAAGCAAGATGATCGCTCTAAAGTTGGATGTGGACGGTGGAATAAGCCGATTTGACAATGAAGGAAGAGCGGATAATCTGCTTAGCATGTTCTATCTTGGGCGGAGTGTCCCACAAGAATCTTCCTTTGTTGAATTCGTAGGAAGAGATTACATGGAGCAACCTGCAACGGAATACTGGTTGGCTGGTCTTAAGCTTCGAGCCGAGCCCATTCCCAATATCTTCACCTCAATGATGTTCAATTGCGGGCAATACAGAAGCCGACGGTTTGCGATGATCGATGATGGACTAGTTTCAGAAATTGCAAAATCCAGTGGGACCATATTCGGACTAGGATGGGAATTTGGCTTTGTCACGCCCATAGGACCAGGAAGAATGGCAGCAGAGTTGAATCCACAGGATGGCACGATGCATTACGTTATGCATTTGGGATACATTTTCTGAAGCAGATTCGAGCTGCCGGCTAAGTGCTTAAAGCACAAAGGTCCTGCAGTAAGGCCGTATCAGCCAACCAAAGGTTGAAAGACGAACTCTACCACAAGACCTCAATTAAGGGACAATTTCTTTTTCCCCTGTGACGGTGGTCTTGTACTCGTCCGGATTGTACTTTGGGTTTATGGTCCAATAAGACTTGCGCAGGTTTTTTCCATCGCGGATATCAACAGAAGCAGAAGTGGCATGAATGATCTGCAAATCCTGACTAGCCAGGCTAAAGGAAATACAAAGCACAAGAATAAAAAGGGTGAAGGTTTTCATCGGTTGTTTTTTAAGTTATTCAATTGGGCAACCTTTGTGTGGGTTATCATACTCACAAAGCTAATACGGACCAAGCCTGTGAATGGTTACAACCGAATCCGAAATTTCATTTACCCTAATCTCCGAAGACATAAATCAAGCTACCAAGGTCTTTAGCCGTTTGGGATATAGGACCTGTTTCTACGAGCGATGCAGCTGCAAAATAGCCCCGGGCGAAGTGGTATGAACCGCCTGTATGCGCCAGTGACTGCCAGTAGATGGGGGCTCGGAGCTTGCGGAGAGACCACAGCTGCTGAGCAGGAACAAGCAGACAGGTGGTGAATAAGAGCGAAGCACGGGTAGCCCGTATCGACGAGCCACCTGGCTGCGCTCCAAAAAAATCATTCATAGATGCCCAAAGAAATTACAATTGAAGACGATAATTCAGCTTTAAGGAAACACCATATTCCTTCTGTTTTAAATTCCTATTAAAGTTATCTGTAAATACTAGATAGACATAAGACAGTGGCCTGTACTGCCATTCGAGTCTTGAGTTGACATTGAAATTATCGAATTGGGTATTGTACTGCACATAATTGGTGATGCTCAGTGTGTTGGAGAAGAAGACTTCCGCGATGAGATTGACCAAATGAAAATCCTCCTTTCCAAGTTCGTTCAGGTCGAGGCGGTTGAGTTCATAACTAAACTCCAGAGCTGTGTAGGGTAAGATCCGGTAACCCAACTCGGTACTAAATCGTTGCCGCTTTCCGTGGTAAAAGCTGCCGGCTTGTGCCGTACCGGAGTAATAGAAAGACTGTGTGTTATCGGAATAGTAGCCTAGTCGGACTGCGGTAGACTGATAGTCACCGGGAGTGATCAGTTGGCCGTTTCCTAAAGGATCAAAGCCGTATTTCAAGTGAATGAAATCTTGCATAAAATTGAGGTAGATGCTTGATAAATCTTTAAACCATAAAGCATTGTTGGCAAACAGATTCAACTCCGAAAACTTCCCTTCATCATCGTAATAGAGGTCGGCATTTACACTTAGATAACGCCAGGAGTCGATGTGCTTCGAGTCGGGATAATACTTGAGTAAATCCAGATTGGTGTAAGCATTATTGTAGCCCTGTCGCACAAAGACATCGGCCTCCGGATCGTAATTGTAGATCCTCGGAACAAAGCCGATATCCGTGAGATAGTTCTTTTCTACTCGGCGGGCAAGTCCAAAGAGGGAGAAAGTTGGTGTGTCGTAGAAAGCCTCAATATTGTATAGGCTGCTGGACTTGGTGATGCCTGGACTCATCGCTTTGCTGTAGTTTCCCTGTACCCACCAAACTTTGTTTTTTGAAAGATAGTTGATCATGCTGCCAAAAACCCTGTTGTAGTCTTTGGTGAATTCGAAGTCCTTGGTTTTCTGCCGATTCACCAAATATCCGGTGGCCGTCCATTGTTCTGAGAACTGCTGTTGAGCAACTGCTACGGCATAGTTTTGTGCCAGGCTATCTTGCTTGGAAGATTGCACCTCAAGCAGACCGATGCGGGTACTTGGGCTAATGTTACCTGACAGTTTCAGGCCAAAGAGAATGTCCGTTTCTGCACCGATAAAGCGAGAATAGAAAGGGGTGATATTGTCGGTGGTTCCCAGCTTTGCAAAGAGATCGCTGTTTTCCAGAAAGAAGTTTCGCTGCTCAGGAAAGACGATATCGAAGCGGCTCAAGTTGGTGACTTGCTGATCAACATCAACTTGCGAAAAGTCGGGATTGATCGTCAGATCGAGACGCAAGCCCTGGGTTAGACTATGCTGTACATCAAGACTAGGTTTGAGGCTAAAGTCTTGCTCGGCATCGATCTCCTTAAAGTAGGTACTGGTTAGGGAGGGCAAGATCATGGTCTTCGATTGCTGCTCAGCGCGAAGATTGTTAATTTTCACCGGCTTGAGATAGCGAGTGTCGAACTGCAGCATGGTTCTTGGAAATTTGCTCCATGCTGTGTAGGTCCGATTCTTCGGATCTCGAGTGTAGAACTGTAAGTTCCATTCGGTTTTGTTAGGGTCAAAGGACAAACTGCTGAGTGGGATGGCAATTTCGTAATACTTCATGTTTCCTTCGCTTCGCGCTTCAGCCTGCCAAATGGCATTCCATCCGGTATTGAGGTCATTGAATGATCCGATGAGGCCATCTACCTGGTTGCTGCCGGAATTGATTGCAAAGAAGTATCCACGATTCTGGTTTCCGTAGGGATCAATGATGACACCGAAACTGTCGCTCAAGTGCAATCCAAAATGATAATCGTCGCGCTTCAGACTGCCCAAATTGGCTCCATTTTGATTGTCTTTGTAGGCTGCTGAGATGTAAAGGAATTCCCCATTGTGAAAAATTTTAACTTCGGTGTCATTGTCTGCCATTCCTTCATCTTGCGGATAGCAGTTGAAAAATTGACTGAAGCGCGGCAGTGTCATCCAAATTGGCTCATCAAGTTTTCCGTCAATTGAAATTTGTACCTCGTAGAAGTCAATCTTAGGTTGTTCTCCTTGCAGCAAAATAGAGCTTAATAGCAACTGTACTAACAGGGTCAGCTTTCTCATCTTTTCGTTTTGCAGCAATTTCTGCTATCGAAATCAGACTCAACACTTTAGTAGCCGAAACAGGTTTATCTATAGCTAGAGGCAGCCTTAGAGAAGTGCAAGCCACTCGTCGACATTTAGGTCGCGTTTGTATTGCGCAAAATGGCCTCCGTTGATATTTGGAGCATTTGGAGTAGAATTTGAGTAAATTGTTTCAATAGTAAGAGTTCTATGAAACGAATATTGAAGCATACGGCTTTCTGGATCGGTGTCTTTGTTTTTTATACCTGCATGAATTGCGATAACTCTCTTTTTGCAGTTCGGGCTACCTACCTTGTTGGTACAATTCCCTTTTTTATGGCAGTGTATTATATGCTCCAGTATCTTCTTATTCCGAATCTGCTGAGCAAGGGCAGGCACCTGGCATTTGGTATTAGCGTCGCCATTTGGACAAGCCTATTGGTGCTTGCTTATCAGGGCATACAGGTGTTTCTACTGGATGTATTTTTCTATCCCGAGGTGGAATTCGAATTTATCAATGTTACCCTTGCACTTGGAGCGATTGTTAGATTGTATACACCTGCGCTTGTGATTATTGCTGTGAAGGCGCATTTTGATCGCCTGGCAGAAAAGGAACGCCTGCATGCATTGCAGCAAGAGCGTGTATCGACAGAACTAAAATACCTGAAGGCGCAACTAAACCCTCATTTCTTATTTAACACCTTGAATAATCTTTATTCTTATGTACTAACAAACAGCCCGAAAGCTCCGGATATGATCTTGAGACTTTCGGAAATTTTGGACTATGCATTGTACAAGAGCCAAGAGCCGTCTGTACCGCTTTCGCAGGAGATAAAGCTAATAGACAACTATCTGGAATTGGAAAAGATTCGATACGGTGACAGGCTTGTTGTTCAGTTTTATAAGCCAACACGCGCCATTAATAATCCGATCACTCCCCTCCTATTGTTGTCTGTTGTAGAGAATGCCTTTAAACATGGTGCAGGTAGTGGGGTAGAGAGACCAAAGATCAAGATTTCGCTGAAAGAGGATCAGGAACAAATTTCCTTCAAGGTTTGGAACAATAAACTAGATCACCCCATACCAAGAAGCAACGACGATTACAAAGAGGGAATTGGACTGTTTAACATAAAGCGCCAGCTGGAGCTGATTTATCCCGACCGTCATGAGGTAAAGATTAAGGAAGGCAGTCATTTCTTTGAGCTTGCTTTGCGCATAAATACTCTGAGTCATGCCGGTTAGATGTTTGACAGTAGATGACGAGGTTCCGGCTTTGGAGCTTCTAAGGCGGCATATTGGCCAGATAGAAGATCTGGAGATTGTGGCAGAATGCAACAGTGCAGTGAAAGCATTTGAACTATTGAAGAAGGAAGAGATTCACCTGATTTTTCTTGATATTCAGATGCCGGTTCTTACGGGAATTGATTTTGTGCGGGCATTGAAACATCCGCCGCGAATTGTGTTGACAACTGCCTATCGTGACTATGCTGTGGAGGCTTATGATCTGGATATCGTCGATTACCTCTTAAAACCCATTTCCTTCGATCGTTTTTTCAAAGCGGTAGAGCGTTATTATCAACGCATAGCACCATTGGCCAACTCCGGGGTCAGAGATGTGCCTGGTCTACAAGGGGATTACTTGTTTGTCAATATCAACAAAAAGAACCACAAGCTGATATTCGCTGACATCCTCTATGTCGAGAGCCTCAAGGACTATGTGCGAATTCACACCATCAATGCAAGACATGTGGTAAAGGGCAATATTGGATCATTTTACAAGCAATTACCAAAAGACCAGTTTATTCGAATTCACCGTTCCTTCGTTGTATCCAAATCGAGAATATCTGCCTTCGGGGCAATGGAATTGGAGCTGCAGGATGTCTGCCTGCCTATAGGTCCGAGCTACAGGGAAGACTTGATCAACGCAATCAATCGATAGTCCGAACGCGATTGGTCAAAGTAAAAGTGATGGAAATAAAATCGACCATAAAACTAAATGAGTCGAAAACGCAAATCACCTATAGTACCATAAAGTATCTGCTAAAAAGAACCGAGATTAAATCAATTCAAGGAATATTTCAGCGTTCTTTGCGCTCCATCGTGATACAAGCAGATGAGCCAAACCGACCACAAATCTGATGCCCTTGGTACAGAGCCGATTCCGGCCTTGTTAAGACAGCAGGCGATTCCTGCTGCTTTGGGCATTCTTGTGCTCTCGCTCAATGGAATAATCGATACCATTTTTGTTGGAAAGTGGATCAACAGCTACGCTATTGGAGCGATTACGGTGGTGTTGCCGATTAGCTTCCTGATGGCGGCGGTAGGAATGGCGATTGGTGTTGGTGGTGCCTCGATCATTTCGCGAGCCCTTGGTTCGGACGAACGAGCAAAAGCCAATAAGGCATTTGGTAATCAACTGAGTCTTACTTGCAGCCTCTCTATGCTGTTTGTTTTGGTTGGTTCCTTGTTTCAGGATGAAATCCTGGCTCTTTTTGGAGGGAAAGAGGAAATCCTGCCTTTTGCCCAGATTTACTTTGAGCTTGTCTTGATCGGTATTCCTTTTCTGGCCTTTGCCATGATGGCCAATAATGTGTTTCGAGCTGAGGGCCGGCCCAAAATGGCCATGCTCACGATGATGATTCCTGCAGTTGTCAACCTTGCACTAGACCCAATACTGATAGTATTTCTGGATATGGGTATGGCAGGAGCTGCCTGGGCCACCACGATCTCCTACATGTCCAGCGCACTATTTGGGGTTTGGTTTCTCGTGTTTGGCGGCTCGGAAATGCAGCTCAAGGCCAAAGACCTGCTGCTTAACAGCAAGATTGTGCAGGAGATATTTGCTATAGGCGGGGTGACACTTGCCAGACAAGGAGTGATCAGCTTGCTTGCGATAGTGCTCAACAACGCATTCTTTGAATACGGAGGAGCGATGACACTTTCCGCGTATGGCATCATCAACCGTATGATGATGTTTGTCAACTTTCCAGTATTCGGAATCAACCAGGGTTTTGTTCCGATCGCAGGCTACAATTTTGGAGCACAGAACTGGTCAAGAGTTCGCGAAGTAATCAAGGTGGCGGTTACTTCAGGAACGGCTCTTGCTTGTCTTATTTTTCTCATGATTGTCGCCTTTAATGATCAATTAGCATCGCTCTTTAGCTCAGAGCAAGAATTGATTGACATCGCTGCACCCGCTATGATCACTGTATTCTTCGCCACTCCACTGATCGGCATTCAATTGATTGGTGCCTCCTACTTCCAGGCCATTGGAAAGGCCTTTCCAGCACTTATGTTATCGCTCTGCAAACAAGGTTTCTTCCTCATTCCTTTAATCATCATTCTCCCAAAATTCTTTGGGATTGATGGCATTTGGTACTCCTTCCCTATTGCAGATATTATGGCAGCGATTGTGAGTTATATTTTCCTGAAAGTCGCTACCAGCAAGCTGCCCAGGAACCAAGCCCAGTAATGCTGCTTTATTCTTAACTTTAGCTTTTGTACTGAAGGACATCTATTCACCAAATTATGAATCTACCCAAACTGATGCTTGCTGTTGTGATGCTGCTAAGCGCCTTACTGCTCGTTACTGCCCAAGTTTCACAGGATGAATCCCAAATTATTGATCGGGAATTTCTGTTTCCTCCAGTCGAGATCGAATTCGCAAAACTTTCTCCCGACGGCAAGCATCTTTGCTTCAGCAAACGAGTGGAGGATCAATTTCAGGTTTTCGTAAAGGCAATTGAGGCCCCGATGACTGAAAGCCGTCTGTTGACGAAAGGTGTTTCAGCAGCGACCAACTTCCATTGGAATGTGGGAGGTACTGCTGTGTTGATTAAGCAGATCGGCAAGGACAGTCTGTTGCAAATTGCGATTGCGGATCAGGAAAAGCAGTGGGTAGCTGCGGATGCGAACAGTGCTGATTTGCATGAAGCTAGCAACGAACTATTCCCAAACCTCGATCATGATGCGAATGAACAGCCAAGCTTTAGGAATCAGACACTAAGGGTTGATTATATGCTCATGAAGCAAAAATTGCCCGAAGGCAATTGTACATTCCTGGAGGTTTCTGCAGATCAGCGGAAGGTGCTCTTGACACAGCAATCCTGGAATCATCCTCCTTCCTACTATGTTTTTGATAGGGACAATAAACGATTATATCTTCAATCTCTGGCAAGCGATCAAATTGAGCAGGATTTAGTAGCTAGCAAAAAAACGGTACAGTACAAAGGAAACAGCGGGGAGGAATTTACTGCTTTTCTAAGCGATTCGAAATACACACAGGGAAAAAAGCAACCAGCAGTCTTGTTGGTTTCGGGTGAGCCATCCGCAAAATTTGAATTCGACGCAATGCAGCAGTTCCTGCACAGTCGTGGATACTTGGTAATGCAGCCAATCCCACGTGATGAGGTAGATGGTAATTGGCCTCCGGAAGCAGAAGAATTGATAGCAGCTGCTGGCTTTCTACAGCAGCAAGAATATGTACATCAGGATCAGATTGCCTTAGTACACTGTATGCAAGGGACAGGAGTGGTTTTGGATTTGCTTTCAGGTCAACCTGGAATATTTGATGCAGCCGTTGCTGTTACAGGAACTTTGAACCTTAATAGATGGCAATCAAAAGATGCTGACAGCGCAGTGAAAGGTGCCGAGCTAATTACCGGTAATCCGGTGCTGGTTGGCAGCTCCCTGGCGAATGAAGCAACGAATGTATTGATTGATGAAATTAAGTACATTCCCACTCCCCTCCTGCTGATACAGGGATTTGATGAACCGAAGTTGAGTAGAATGAGCACTGACAAGCTTATGAGCAGGCTGTACCAGGACTCGCAGATGCATAAGTATTTGTGCGCAGTGGATGAATCCACAGAATTCAGTCGAAGAGACAACAAGATGGCCACGATTGTAGAGATCGAAATGTTTCTGCATGAGCAAATCGGTGGAGCTTTTCAGAGCGATCTCAGCGATGACATTTCTGATCGAAGACGACTAATGTCCGTCGATATTGCACGTCTGCAGACTACTGAAGCAGAAGAATCCGAAGCGGAAGTAACGCTGGACTTTGTATCTACTGCCAAGGGGAGGGAATCAAGGACCGTCGAAACCCAGAAAAAGCCAAAGGCGCCAAAGCCGCGAGATATCCTTGCTGAAGGCAACGCTCAAGAGGACTCGCAAGAAAACATTGAGGAAACACATACGAGTCGGGCAAAATCGTCTGGGAGTCCTTCCTTGCAGCTTCCCAGGCCAATTCACATCCCAAAGGAAGGACAATATCTTTATGAATTGCAGATAGAAGGGCAGGAAAAGGATGTCTCCATCGAACTACAGAGAAGAATTTACTTTGAAGATGGACATTGGGTGGTTGTTGACACCTCCAATAGCTCTGGCGGAAGCATTGTTGATATGTGCAAGTTGAAAAAGGGATCTTTATTACCTGCCCAACGACTCATGCAGCAAGGTGAGCTGTCTGTCAAACTGGATTTCGGTGATCAGGTAGTCAATGGGCAATTGTTGGTGCAGGGTCGAAGCCAGGAAATGAGCCAAAGCATTTCCCAAACTGTTTTTTGTGACAGCGGTGGACTCGATCTCACTCTTGCATCTTTGCCTTTGCAAAAGGGTTATGAAGCCAGCTACTGTATTTTCGATTTCCAATCTTCACAGACGAGATGCTTTGATCTAGTGGTCGTAGCTGAAGAAAGCATAAAATCTGGCGGGGGAGATCACGAATGTTACAAACTAGAAATTCGTGAGCAGGGACTTGCAGAAGGAAGCCAATTGCTTTGGATTGCTAAAGAAACCGGTCGGTTTGTGGTTCGCTCAGAAATGCAAATCCCCGAAATGGGCACCGCAATTCTCACGCTAAAACAGGCGCTGCACTGAGGATTGTTGCAAACAAAAAAAGGCCGATTCATGAGAATCGGCCTCTAGCTGGATCTTCAGCTCTGTAGTTAGACAGAATGCTATCGCGTTTATGACAACTTTCGATAGAATAAGTCACAATTTATTGAAAATATTGGGATAGCTAAGAGCCAGGTTGCTTTTTTTTGCACTTAAAAGAGGCGTATACTTTGTTAGTCTAGCCGAGATTAAGAATCATTGGAGAGTGGTCTGAGAGCCCTTTTTCCCTCCATTCATGCAGGTAGAAACACTCGGAAACGAGTTCTGCAAGTGAATTGTGAAGATAAGTGTGATCATATCGATAGCCATTGCCTTGATGACTAAACCAGGAAAATTCTTTCAGATCTCCATTCATCAGACGAAATGCATCCTGATAACCAAGATCCTCAAGTTTCTCTAATTGATCGGTATACCAAAAAGAATTACCCGCCTGATCAATATAATTCTTTCCAGTATTGAAATCACCAACAAGTATAGA
>JAHDEE010000073.1:0-3788 GCA_020629005.1 Chitinophagales bacterium | reverse complement strand
TATCCGGCACTGAGGAGCTTAGAACGCAAAAGATTCCCATGTTGGTTATTACGGAATTCACTTAACACGAT
The DNA here is from genome assembly GCA_020629005.1 of Chitinophagales bacterium. GTDB lineage: Bacteria > Bacteroidota > Bacteroidia > Chitinophagales > UBA2359 > JAHDDV01. The sequence goes on along the minus strand of JAHDEE010000073.1, from coordinate 3,717 downwards.
GATCCCCGCGTCAAAAGATGATAATGCGGAAGCAATCTTGGTGATCCGACTTCCACCACCCTGCCTAATATTCCAGCTAAGTATTTTCAGCAAATCAAGCTCCTTTCTTGCTGGCTTTAGCCTGCTCTATACTAGCTTTCAAAGCAGACATAATATCGACCACCGGCTTATCTTCTTCAGTGGTAATGCTTACCACTTCTTTCCCGTCGATCTTTTGCTGAACCAGGTCCAACACAGCCGTCCGATACCTATCTTCGAAGCTGATCTCTTCGAATGAAGTGCTAAGAGACGCTACCAGTGTCTCCGCCAGCTTTAGCTGCTCTTTGGCGGTTTCTACCTCTTTAAGATCCGGCACATCTTTCATGGAGCGAAGCTCGTAAGGGTAACGCAGTTTATACATTACGATCCCTTTGTCCTCGGCAGTTAATAAAACAACATCCTCTCGATCCCGAAGGATAATCCTTCCAACTCCCGCTTTTCCGCTGTTCTTCAAGGTCTGCACAAGCAAGGAATAAGTTTGTTGGGCAATTTCTCCATTTGGGCCGACATAATACACAGCCTCAAAACGAGAAGGGTGAACCTCTGCCAAATCCACAAAGGCATCAATATCGATTGCTCTATTACTTGTAAGCTTCAGCTTTCCGATGTCGTCTTCCTCAATGATTGCATACAGATCAGGCTCATACTCGTAACCTTTTACAATGTCTTTAGTGGAGACCGTCTCATCACACTCTTTGCAATACTTCTTGTAGCCAACTCTCCCATGATCCTCTTTATGCAGCTGCTTAAAGCTGATATTATTCTTTGTTTCAACAGCATTGAAAATCTGTATTGGTATGGTAACCAATGAAAAGCGTATATGCCCCTTCCAAATTGATCTCATCTGTTTGTTTTTTGCTTGTTCGCTAATTTACTCAATCGCCGGAGTGTTCTTCAGCAATGAGTTTCAAATCAGGCCGTAATCTAAGAAATACCGGCTCCCTAAAGGTGCCGTTAGCAGTCATTGAGGCGTATTGAATTTCGCAGTAATACTTATGCTCAATCCAATTAGACCTTTTTTCTTCGCTAACTGCATCATCTATAGGCTTCTTTACCCGCTTCAGTGCCTCCAGTTTTTCCAGTACTTCCGGCATGTTTTCAGAATTGAAGCCAGTACCCACCTTTCCCTTATAGATCAATTCTCCTTCAACCTGCTCAGCCAAATGCAGCGCCCCAAAGTACTTGCTTCGATCCCCTTGACCTTCTGTATAACCAATAATTAGCGCTTCGGCGGTTGTTCGAAACTTCACTTTCAGCCAATCTCTGGTGCGACCACCAGGATGATACTTGCCCTCGCGATTCTTCGCCATGATGCCTTCAAGACCAAATTGACGAGCGGCATCGAAAAGGGCGGCGCCATCCTGCTCGCCTTGACTAAAGCGATAACTGCCCGACTTTCTAATGATGGTTTTGAGCCAGGCCCTCCTCCTCCACAAGGGCTCGCCAATGATCGATCTACTGTCCAAAAACAGGCAATCAACGGCATAAAAAACTGCCGGCTTTCTTGCAGAAGCCTTTTGACAAGCCACTTTGCCCACAGTATGCATTCGGCTGATCACATCGGCAAAAATTGGTCTGCCAGCTTCATCAAGCACTACAATTTCTCCGTCCAATACTGCATTATTCGCATAACAGGCTCTTGATGCATCCAGCAATTCTGGAAATTGTTCACTTATATCTCTCCCGCTACGACTGACAACTTTTACCTGCTGGTCTTCCAAATAGATCATCGCCCGAATCCCGTCCCATTTTATCTCGTACTCGTATTTCTTGCCTCTAGGCACTTTATCTGAGCTATCAGCCAGCATATGAGGGGTGTGCTGCTCAAACCACTCTGTTGGTCCATCTGCTTTGCGATCCAGGAGCCACTGCTTTTCCTTGACCCTATAGAGACTGAAAACGCCTTTTATTTTCTTTCCAAAAAGTCTGAATTTCAGCTTCTTTTCCTCCTGATCCAACCACTCAAATTTCCCAGAATCAAAAACCCACATCTCTCCTCCACCATATTCTCCTTTTGGAATCGTTCCTTCAAAACTGAGATACTTTACTGGATGAGGTTCCGTTTCCACAGCCAATCGCTTCGTTCCGCTACGAAGTGGAAAGCCCTTAGGTATGGCCCAGGATAGCAATACGCCGTCTTTCTCCAAGCGAAGGTCATAGTGTAAATTCGAAGCATCATGCAACTGGATAACGAATCTGTTTCCACTGCCTTTTGCCACCACCGCGGCTGGCTCGGCAGTACTTTGGAAATTTCTCTTTTTAGCGTAATCCCTCAAAGCGCCCAGGTCTGCTGGTTCAGCACCGGCTGCCTCCACCTCCCTATCCCTGTGGTCATGCAAAGCAACAGCAAATTGATCGAAGGCGGCCAACTCATTTCCGTTAGCTTCCAAAAATTCCATTGCCTCCCTCAACTTAAAGTGTCCAGACTCTTCAATCTGATCCAGCAAATCCCAGGGAATAGGCATACTGACAGGTGCACCCGGCTTAGCACGCAGGCTAAAGGGCGCCACAGTACTCATACTCTTGTGATTCCGGAAAATATCTAAAAGTAGCTTGCCTTTTCTGGCCTGCTTACTCATTTTCAAAGTGCAGGATTTGGGATTCTCTTTAATAAAGGTCTTGGCTAGTGCCTTCACGGAAGCGATCAACTCTTCATGACTGTAATTTGCGATAACCGGCACCATCAGGTGCAAGCCTTTGCTGCCACTGGTTTTCACAAATGGGTGATAACCATAGCTCTCCAGAAAATCCTTTAAAGCAAAGGCGATGCCTTTCACAGAAGCAAAATCCTGATCATTTGGGGGATCAAGATCGAAGACAAAGAAATCCGGCAGATCAAATTCCGGACTTCGCACCTGCATTGGATGAATCTCGAGCGCAGCAAGGTTTGCCAACCAGACGATTGTGGCTATTTCCGTCGCAAGAAGATATTCATTCCCGTCTTTGGTATTGAGTTTTGTACTGGCGATCCAATCAGGTGTCCAGCTGGGCTTGTTCTTGGCATAGAAACGCTCCTTGGCTATTCCATCCGGAAAGCGAATTAAGGTCAGGGGTCGATTGCGAAGGAAAGGAAGCATGAAGGGAGCGACACTCATGTAGTACTCTATCACCTCGGCCTTTACAATTCCCATTTCCGGAAAAAGAACCTTGGACAGATTGCTGAGCTTCACCCGTCTTCCATCAACTTCTGTGACAATATGCGTCTTAGCCATAATTGATCATTATTGAGGCTGATGGCTAAAGAACACAAACAAGATGGGGAAATCAAGCAAGAGCAAAGTAAAAGGCCCCTCATGAACAATTTCGACAAGGAAATTCAGTTAGCATTGCACACTTAGGCTTGCAATTTTGGTGATACGGTATCGGATATGCTGAAAAACCACAGCGTCCAAAACGCAAATACAAGCAGCGAGCAAACGAGCATGATACTAAACCAGTCAACGTATTGTAAATAATACAGTACATTCAAACTGCACAATACCAGCACTAATCGAATATATTCTAAAGGCACCACCCAGCTCTTTTGCTCCAGCATACCACCACAAATCACCAGCGAGGCAATCAGAATTCCGCCAAACAAGTACTGGTATAGCGTACTCCAGACCAATCAGCAGAAAAAAGAACGGAATAGCAAGCAACATGTAAATTGGATTCATTCGACTTCGTTTTGAACTTAAG
>JAHDEE010000072.1 GCA_020629005.1 Chitinophagales bacterium | reverse complement strand
TCTCTCTGCCAGGGCCTTGTTTTTTGCCTACTGCCGGGGCACGCCCAACAATTATTAATTCTAATGTTGCACTAACAATTCTACTGTCTGAATTCCATTGATGCCTTGCACTTCCAAGAAGTAGAGACCGGATGGAATCTCCTCTAATTGTAAGTCTATCAGAGCCTGGTTATTCGTCTCTTTCAACAAAACCACCTGCCCATTGATATCAAGTAGTCTCAAAGCTCGAACCTGCTCTGGTTGGAATATCCGCACTTGAGTCATCGTGTTGGCAGGATTCGGGTACACCTCTGCTCCTGTAAATTCGATCTCGGTTTTGCTTTGTACTTTTACCGTAGCACGGGCTCTGCGTTTGTCGTAAGGTACATGTTGACTTGGGCTGGCTCCATGCACAATAGCGTGATTGCGGTTGCCAGATAAATCCTTAGCACGATTTTTCTCATCCACCTGCTCAAAGTTCCAAAAACCAATGAGGCCCTCCCTCACTTGGGGTTTTGCGTTACGGATATTTGCCTGGATTTCGGATTCACTTAGCAAGCGATTCCAAATCCGTAGGTCGTCCATCCAGCCTTCGAAAGCAAATGAGCCCTTGCCGGGAATATCATTACCAAGCCGCAAAACAGTATTTGCCTCTCCTATGCTGGCATCAGTGTATTCTGAATGAATCAGCTGCCCGTTTAAATAAACCTGGATTCTGTCGGCTTTGTCGCTGAACTGAAATGCCCAATGCTCCCAAACGAGCGGGTCAGACTTCTTCTGTACACTGGTATAACCTCGGGAGAGTCCTTTTTTGCCGATAATCCAACGTAGATTGTTTTCGTACATTCTAAATGCCCAGGTTCCTCTGGTATTACAGGAATCGATGTAATCTACCAGGGCCACTTTCCGCTGCCTATCAGTACGCTTGATCCAAAGTTCAACCGTTAAGTCCTCCAGGTTTTCATAATCTTCGTGGTCAGGAATCTCCACGTAGTCATCGATCCCATCGAAGAAAAGACTTCCAAAATTGTCTTGTTGCGTTTGTGCATTTAGCTGAAGGGCAAATGCAAAAACAAGGCTTAGCCATATAGCTAGTCTCATAGTTTTTCTTTTCGGCTCTAAATTATGTTCTTCATCAGAGATAACAAAAAGCAAGCCTCAAGATTCACTTGCGGTGCCCTTTATTTTCTGAATATAGGCAGGATCGAATTTCTGTCCCATTTGCTGTGCTTTTTTAGCATCTTTTAACGCTTTTGGAAAGTCTCCCTTTCCATAGTAGGCAAAAGATCTGTTCTTGAAATACTGCCCATCTGAGCTGTGTATTTCAATTGCCCGATTAAAATTCTCCAGAGCCTTATCATATTGTTTGAAGTGGTTGAAAAGCAGGCTGCCTCGATTGTTGTAAGCTGCGTGTAATTGCGGATTGGATTCCAGACAATGATCAAAGTCAGACAGAGCAAGTTCAGGCTTCTTTAGTTCATAAAAATAGGCCAGTCCTCGCGCATATAGTGCATTAGCGTGATTCGGATCACTTTTGAGCACTGCAGAGTAATCTTCCACAGCCGACTCGACCTGTTTTAACTCATAAAATTTGAGAATTCCCCTATTGTACAAAGCATCCTTGTAATCCGGTTTCAGTTTTATTGCCTTATTGTAATCCGACAAGGCAGCCGCAGCATTCTTGTCATCATAATGAGAAACGATTCCCCGGTTATAGTAGGCATAGGGGACATTATCATACTTCGAAATAACATCAGACCAAAGCGTCTTGCTGTCTTTCCAAACCATACATCTGGAAAAACTCAGCGCCGAAAGAAGGAATGCAAAAACCAAAGTGGCTCCAGTAGCAATCTTGAAAGTAGATGCTTTGCCTTCAGATAAGCGCTGTAAGCCACAGCCTAGAATGAAGAATAGCCCCAGATAAGGAATGTAGGTGTATCGATCAGCCGTGATCGCCCCACCAACAGAAACAAATTGCAAATTGATGGCGATGGTCATGAAAAAGAAGACCAAACCCCAAAGCAGCGCCGACAACTGCTTACGAATCAGGAATGCAAAAATCATCAATGCAGTCAATAATACTGGCGCTATGTAGAAGATGGCAGGCAAACCATCTGCAATTCCGGGGTAAGGGTAAAATGCGGACTGCGGATAGGGGAATACGGCTTTGTAGACATAAACACCGGCGCCATAGATTGCAAAGAGAAAGCGCTGAGACAGACTAAACTGCTCCCAATCTCCAATGGCCTGGATACTCTGGAAATAGATGGTAATCAGTCCAAATAGAATGCTCAGTGCAAAGAAAGGAGTCTTCTCAAGCACGGCCCTTTTCCAGTCACTGCGATCTTGCCAGTAGTCGAATAATAAGAGAACAATCGGTAAAGTTACAGCAGTTGGCTTTGACAACAGTGATAGCAAGAAAAAGAAAAGGCTCATCCAAAACCAGAGACCAAATCGCTTTGTGCCCCTTTGCAAATAGGCGATTCCCGCCAGAAAGTAAAACAAGGCGAATAGTACATCTTTGCGTTCTGATATCCAGGCTACCGATTCAACGTGCATTGGATGAATGCCGAAGAAAAGCGCCACTGTACCGGCTACTATCCAGCTTCCACGAGTCAATTTGTGGAAGAGCAGAAAAACCAGAAAGACATTGAGCAAATGTAGCAGCAGATTGGTGAGATGAAAGGCATAAGCACTGTCTCCGCTTAAAGTATAGTTGAAGGCCAGGCTTAGCATGGTCAGGGGGTGATAAAGCGATCTTTCCGGTGTTCGGAGAAATTCGATCAGATTATCAGCGGACAGATTCTTGACCAGTTCATTGTCTAGTACATAGTAGGGATCATCCCAGTTTGTCCAGTCGTTTGAAAGTGAAGGCCAAAATGCGATCAGACTGAGGAGTAATGCTCCCAGCAGGGCATACATTGCTTTGGAATTGCGTATTAGGCTTTGCCCTTGCTGTTTCGTTGGCGGCGCTTTCTTGCTCATTCAGTACAATCTTATATTGTCGCTACAAAAATAGAAAACTCCCTGTTTCCGATGGAAACAGGGAGTTTTCGTATCGTTTCAAGAATTATCTACTACTTAGTCAGCAACGATAAATTCTACGTTTTCAACATGTCTTCCATCATTCAGACTTAGGACATAGACACCGGTAGGAAGTGAGGAAACATCCATGCTGTGGATCGTTGTAGCATTTGTCAATGCCACCATCTCACTCTTCACTGACTGACCGATAATGTTGAATATTTCCAGTTTCACAGCCACATTGTATTCAGAGGCTCCAATTTCAATATTCAAGGTATTATCCGTCGGTATCGGCGATACTCCCAGTATACTGCTACCATGAGTCGTTCTTGTCAATGCGATCACATCTGATACCACATTCACAGTACCATTAGCGATCTCTGACAATCTGTAATAGTAGATTCCAAAGTCTATATCGTAGTCAGAGAATTCATACTGTGCACCCTGGTTGATTCCACCGCGGGCATCAAGTGTCGCGATTTCTTCAAAGTTAGTACCATCGCTAGAACGTTCTAGTATGAATGACTCATTATTCTCAGATGCAGTCGCCCAGCTCAAGTCATTGCTTGATTCAGCAGCCACCCCTTCGAAGCTCAGCAATTGCACAGGCAATACCAGACAGTTAACATCTTCCCCATCATTATCAAGGAAGATTGCACAACCTGCGGCATCCGTCACATAGAATTCAAACGGCGTCAGGTTATCGAATGGTCCAATCTCAAAGTTATCGGTGTTGTACACAATCGATAGGTTACCGTTAGTGAGTACAAAGGGTCCAATTCCACCAGAAACCTGAATTCTCACAGAGTAAGAGCTGGCATCCTCGCTACAGAGTATAGCCGCATTAGCATTGAAGCTTGAGTTAGCGCAAAGGTCTATCAGGATCAGGTCAGCAGGATTATCTACATCTCCATTCAGGTTATCAATTGTGTAGATCGGTGTCGTTCCAGTGTCAGAATTGATATCACCCAATTCAGAGACAATGAATCCTGGCGGCGGAGTTACAAAGAGTATATAATCTCCTAGTTGGGCAAGGTTCTGGAACGTGAAGCAACCTTCTTCGTTAGTAGTTGTGGTCAACTCGAGATCATCAGCTGATCCAAAGATTCCATCACCACCAGCTGCATTCAAGGTCACCGTAGCACCAGGTACCCCGTAGTCGCTTCCGTCAAAGACACCATTGTTGTTGATGTCTGCCCAGACAGTGTTGCTCACTGAAGCAACGGCATATCCGACAAATCCAGCATCAAGGTTCATTAGGTTTGGCGTCTCTAGTGTGAAAGTAGGCGTGACTCCATAGAAATTGATATCACTATCAACTGTGTCATCACTTCCGGCATTCGCGGTAGCAGCCACATAATTGACAGGTACATCGAATACGACGTAATAGGTACCCGGATCAAGGTTTCCGAAGACATATCGTCCTTCCGAATTGGTCATGATCTGAGCCACCAACTGATTCTGATTATCGTAGAGGCTTACCGTGATACCTTCCATTGGAGGCTCACAAGGATCGTAGATTCCATCGCCATCCAGGTCGTTCCATACAAAGCTTCCCACTTGTGGTATGAAGGTACAATCCTCAACAATCGTCTGAACACATTCCGTTGTGTTTCCACATTCATCTGATACAGCGTAGATTCTGGTAGTTGTGGTTACGTCCCCATCTTCTACTGCTTCGTCACTGATGAATTCGACGGTCACATTGCTGCATTCATCTTCGGCGACAACTGCCTCAATATTTGGAAGCGGAACATCATCTCCACACGCTACATCCAGGGCAGGAGGACAAACAAGAATCGTCGGAGGAGTAGTGTCTTCCACCGTGATCGTTTGAGTTTCCTCGCTCGAAACGCCGCATTCGTCGACTGCTGTCCATGTTCTTACGATGACTCCGGTGTTTCCACATCCGGTCAGTCCGGAAGAGTCATCTGTATAAGAAGGAGCAATATTTATTGTTGCAGAACATCCATCACTTGCTGTTGCAAAACCTAGTGCTTCTGGTGACAGAGATCCTCCACATTCCACAGTAAGATCACCAGGGGTGGTCAATACCGGAGGAGCATTTCCGATTAGCAAGGTCTGCTCAACAGAAGCCTCATTTCCACATTCATCTGTAGAAACCCAGGTACGAACAATTACACCACCACAAGGTCCAAGACCATCTGTAGCGTCAGTGTAATCAACTGCAACAGTAGCGTCGCAGGCATCGCTGGCCGAGGCGAAACCAATATCTTCTGGCATGATTGAACCACCGCAGTATACGTTCAATTCTGAAGGAGTGGTTATGGTTGGAGGAGTAGTATCTACTACTTGAATTTCTTGTACTTCTTCCAGCACTGCTCCACATTCGTCCGTCGCTGTCCAGGTACGTATGATTGTTCCAGTATTGGAACAGCCATTCAAGCCAGACAGGTCATCTGAAAAGCTAATAATAGGTGTGTCACCTTCACATCCATCGGAAGCGGTAGCCAAACCGGTAGATGTTGGATCTGTCGAACCCCCACACTCCACAACCAGGTCACCGGGTATTTCCAGTACCTGAGCGTAGGCCGAATAACTGCAGAAGCAGGAGAGGCAGATTGCTAAGAAGGTTAATAAAATGTAATTTTTTTTCATAGGCCTTGGTTGTATGTATACGGCGTACTTCTCACCAGAAGAGACATAGTTATCCCCTCGGGCATATTCCACTGCAAATTATGAAGAATCTGCATTCTATCCTAATACGATTCCCCTAATTATTTACCTCTCTGATGCTTATCGTCCAAAATTGGCATTAGCTCATTTCCCAAAATCGGGGCTAAGTTTGGTTCAAGGGAAGTGAAGACCGTGCTAAAAAGGGCTTTTCCGGCTTTAATTTAGGCCATTCGCAAGTTGATTTTTTTGCTCAATCAGCCCTAAAACGTCATGTATTTGACCGGTCTTTTGCAGAATATTTATCGCTGTTGACAATGCCCTGACCGCTTCTTCCCAGCATCCGAGCTCCTCCAGGATTCCTGCATAGCTGATATATGACTGAGGGTTGCAAGGGTAGAGATTCAGCATTTGAGTCGCTAGTTGCTCTGCATCGGCCAGCTCGCCCAGGTGCTGAGCGTTCAAGGCTTGACTTAACACAGGGTTCTGCCAGTCGGGAGCTAACTGCGCAGACTTTTGATTGTAGAGGGTGGACCGTTCGTGATCTTTCTCCATATCCGCCTTTTCCTTGGCGATATTAAAATAGACTACGGAAATTAGTTCTCGCTTTCCCAGAGGTCGTAAATTCATGCCAATGCCGATGCAGGAATCTGCAATCAGATACTTGTTCTTGTAGTGAGCCAATGTACTGGCTTGTCCCAAAGTTGTCTCCCAATATATGGTTTGCTGCTTGTCTCTCCAGATAACAAACATGTGCCCTGGTGTGAGCATTCCATAAACCGGAAGACCAAGGTTCTGCGATACAGAGATGTAAACAAGGCTTAAGACATCGCAGTCTACAATCCCATACTTTAAGCAAGTAGAAAGCAGGGAATGATAGGTTGTCACCAGCTTTATATGGGACTGAACTTCACGGTGAATGAGGTCGAAGTACTTAACGATGGCCAACGAATCAAAATTCGCATTGTTGTCGATCTTCGCAGCAACTGCCGCAGTAATCTCAGCAACCAGCTGTTGCGTTTTGAGATCTACCTCATATCCAGCTTTCTTCTCGAGTGCCAGTGCTATGGAAGCAATATCGCAGCTAAAGTCAATTTGATCGACTTTCGAATGAACATCTCGCTTAGCGACTGTTCCGGCCTTAGGATCTTTGATGCTGCCAGGTTCATCAGCACAGCCTAAGATAAAGATGCAGACTGCGAATAGCACAATTCTGATATTAAGCTGGAAAGACCCCATAGTTGTATTGTACTGTTAGTATTGCATCACAAAAAAAGCCCCCTGCTTCCGAAAGGAAACAGAGAGCCTTTTTTTGTGATCGATGGTTTAATATCAATCAGTCACAACAAATTCCTGTACAGCCTGAACTTCGCCAGTGCTTACCTGTAGGATGTAAACTCCTGCTGGTAATTCATTGACATCAATTTGTAGCTGTGAACCATTCTCACGTAGTGTCTCAATAGTTTGATAAACATTTTGACCTACGATGTTGAATACTGAAATAGTAGCTGATGAACCTTCCGTTCCGGTCAAGCCAACATTCAACAAATCGGAAGTAGGAACAGGTGCTACGAAGTCAATTTTCACTGCTTCAACATCTCTTCTCAACTCGATTACGCTGCTGATAACTCTTACTTGTCCGTTAAGATCCAATTCACTCAATCTGTAGTAAGTTACACCTCTTTGTGGAGCATTGTTGTCCACGAAAGTGTAGTTGCTACCTTGAGCTTCAGATCCAACTGCCAATACATTGGCAATCACGTCAAAGCTAGTTCCATCTTCTGATCTTTCTAACAAGAATCTCTCGGTTACTTCTGAAGCAGTTGACCACTTCAGTTGATTAGCCGTTCCAAGTACTTCACCGTTGAATGACAGTAGATCAACTGCAACTGTAGAACAGTCAACAGGACCTCCACTGCTTACATCGAATGTGCAACCAGCATTGTCAACAACAGTAAATGAGTAACTAGATAGGTTTGGCAGAGGACCTAGAATGAAGTTGTTCGTTCCAAAGAATCCTGAGAATCCACCTGATACTGTAAACGGAGCCTGACCATTCAGTACATTCACTACAACAGTGAAGAATGCATCATCAGATCCACATACAACGTTACCTTCAACTTGTAGACTTCCACAGCTAAACTGGATGCCAATACCTGGAGCAGTTCCACCACCCTCAGGGATGGTAAATGTTCCTGTAAAACCATCGTTCAATCCTGGGAAGCTGGCGCCCTCAGGACCTGCTGCGCTCAAGTAGTAAGTACCAGAGCCATCAAGTACCAATAGAGAGTAATCACCATCACCGTCTGTTCCGCTAGAAATCACCGGTGTGTCGTCACTAGTTCCTGCTGCTCCATCCGGACCAACATCAACCAGGGTAAGAGTAGCACCATCATAGCCGGTTTCACCAGCATCTTGTGTACCATTACCATTTACATCATTAAATACAGTACCATTGTAGAATACACCTTGACCGGCGCAGTCGCTGACAAATGTCTGCGTGCAAGTGGCCATGTTTCCACAATCGTCAGTAGCACTGTATGTGCGGAGTGTTTGAATTGTAGTACCAACTGACTGGACTACATCTCCTTCGTGTGCAACAGAAACATCGGAGCTACAGTCATCTTCAGCAGCAACTGATCCAGGATCAGGTGCAGGCGCAGATGTACCACAAGCCAATGAAACCGTTCCAGGGCAACTAATTGTTGGAGGAGTCGTATCTGCGATCGTGATGATTTGAACATCAGTCACAGTCGTACTACATCCATCAGTTGCAACCCAAGTTCTCGTAATAGTACCGGTATTTCCACATCCTGTTAAACCAGATGTATCATCAGAGCTTGTAATCGAAATTGGATCCGAATTACATGCATCAGATGCTGTCGCCATACCAGTGGCAGAAGGCATAGTGGAACCGCCACACTCGACGGTTATGTCACTAGGCACAGTCAAGACTTGTGCCGTACCAACTAAACTAAACGAGACACAGAGAACTACAATACCCGCCACTAATTGAGCAAGTCTGTAAACAAATCTCATAGTTTAAACTTAAAGAGGTTACTGAATTGTATAAAAACTAAATTATCGTGTTTTTCCATTGCTCATACCAAGCACAAAAAAGCGCAGCAAAACTCGCATGAACGTCCAGTTAAGTCGACACACAAGTCTCCGGCTACTTTTTTTTTCGTCTTAGCAAGAGCTAACTGCGCCCCACTGAGCACAGTAAAAACCAAATGCTAAGGTCTCCTTTTAGTCCCTAAATTCCAAATAATAGTGTGTCAATCAAGCAATTGAACCCAGCAGCTGAAGTCCTGGCTCAATTGAAATTCACACGCATTTGTGCAAACATTGAACGACACTTAAAAACATCGTGATGTTCGCTTCTGGCAAAAATCAGACCTGAACATTACCCTCAAAAGATCGCGGAATTCATCATTCAATAAAATGCTGACCTCCGTTTCCCACTAATATACGAGGTAGACGCCTTAGGTCACTCATTTGCGACTATCCTAATCAGTCTTTCATTTTCAACCTAAACAGGCTTTTATACTATACACATTCTTAGCATACTTAAACGCCTACTGCAAAGCATTATACTTACTGGGCAGCCGCATAATCTCTGAATTTATGGTATAATATCACACTCAGCTTTTCAAATGAACTGCGATTTTGTCGTAGAGATGGAATTAGACGGATTTAAATCCAAAGTTCGGGAAAACGCAATCATTTTGCAGCAAAAAACACTTTAAATAAAAATAAAATTTAATGAGCGGACTCAATCGAGGGGTCCCGTGATGCAGAAGATCGCTGATTTCCCGCTCCGCTTTATGCTTTGAATACGCAACTCATCATCACATTCATCCGTGCAATGAGAAGTACAAGCAGTAAAATCCAATAGAAGTCTAGGACAAATCTCGATTTGGATCGAAACCTTCCAGATAATCGGCTACTCGCCTCAGGAAAGAACCGCCGAGAAAGCCATCAACAACTCGGTGATCATAGGAAAGTGATAGGAACATCAGATGCCGAACTGCAATCAAATCGCCGTACTCTGTTTCCACCACAGCTGGCTTCTTTTTGATTGATCCGGTAGCCAGAATAGCAGCTTGGGGCTGATTTATGATTGGCGTTCCGCTAAGATTTCCAAATGTACCTACATTAGTGAGGGTAAAAGTGCCCCCTTGTGTATCATCCGGACGAAGCTTATTAGTTCTCGCCCTTCCAACCAAATCATTAACACTGCGGGCAAGACCGGCTAGATTTTTTCCAGATGCATCTTTGATCACCGGTACAATGAGGTTACCACTTGGTAGCGCTGTGGCGATTCCTATGTTGATATCTTTTTTGTACAGGATATTATGTCCGTCCACAGAAACATTCACACCTGGAAAATCTCGCAAGGCCTTCGCCACAGCCTCCACAAAGATTGGGGTAAAGGTAATCTTGGTACCTTCGCGCTTTTCAAAGTCACGCTTCACACGCTCTCTCCATTTATACAGGTTGGTTACATCAGCTTCCACAAAAGAGGTCACATGTGGAGAGACTCGTTTAGACATAACCATGTGATCGGCTATCAACTTCCGCATGCGGTCCATCTCCACGATCTCTACTTCTCCGTTCACACCTCGGCCCGGAGCTGCCACCGGCGCTGTAGGCTGTGCAACGGGAACAGCAGGGTTCGCCACTGCTCCTAAGCTAACCGGCGCAGCAGCATTAGCAGTGCTAAGCTGTTTTCCTGACTTCACAAACGCCAGTATATCCTTCTTGGTAACTCTACCTTCACGTCCTGTTCCTGGCAAAGTTTCCAATACCTGCATGCTAATCGATTCCTGACGCGCTATATTTAACACTAACGGGGAATAAAATCTTCCTCCGGCTGTTTTTGTCGAAGCTGTCTGACTTTGTCCGTTACTGGCTGTTGTAGTAAAGACCTGCAATTTCTGTGGATTCGCGGCAGCAACTGTTTCAAGTACTTCACCTGGCTGTTGCTTCTCTGCTCCTCCGCCACTGTCTTTTGATCCTTGCTCCCCTTCGGTGGCAATAATAGCTATTGCAGTACCAACTGGTACAACTTCATCCTCAGCAAAAAGCTGCTTTTGAAGCACTCCCGCTACCGGTGACGGTACATCAGAATCCACCTTATCTGTCGCAATCTCCAATACCGACTGATCCAGTTCAATGGTATCACCTTCCGCTATCAACCATTTGAGAATAGTTGCTTCCATGATACTCTCTCCCATCTTGGGCATTACCAATTCTACCAAAGCCATAACTTATCTTTTTTCAGTGTGCGCGCACGTTCAAAATTTGCCACAAAAGTAACCCTTTTCAGCATTGACTGATTCAAAGAAGACCAAATATTAGCTTACGAAGCTGATTTAATGCAAGCTGAGTCGTTCCCTGTATAACCATTTCCCGATTTCCCGGGTAGGTAAAGCACTTGGGCACGATTTCGCCTTTTCTGCTACCAACAGCAATCCACACTGTACCCACCGGCTTTTGTGCAGTTCCTCCAGTGGGTCCCGCTATCCCACTCACCGCAATTACATAATCAGTGTCCATCAGTTCAAGGGCACCTTTCGCCATCTCCGTGACAGTTTGCCCACTCACCGCGCCAAAGTTCTCCAGCGTTTCAGCGCTCACATTTAGCAGCCTTTGTTTTAACTGATTCGAATAGGCAATCACTGAACCCTGATAAAAGGAGGAAGCGCCTGCATACTTAGTCAGCACTCTGGCAATATTGCCGCCGGTACAGCTTTCAGCAGTACAGAGGCTATGCCCCTGCGAACTTAGATAGGAGCCCAACCATGCTTCCAGAGTAGTATCTTCATCAGTATAGTAGTACTTCGACAGTTGTAGCTTGATCTTTTCTCCATAACTATCCAGTTGCTCAGGCAAATCCAAGGCCGAACCACTGCCAGACAAACGTAAGCGCACCCCTCCTATTCTAGGCAAATAAGCTAATTTAACGTGATCTGGCAGAGAAGACTCAACATCTTTAATCTTCTCCGCAATAATAGACTCCCCAATACCGGTCGTCATCAAAGTCTTATGAATCACTTGCTTCTTGCTTTTCTTGCTAAGTCGGGGTATCACATGTCGCTTCATGAAATCTTTCATCTCATAGGGAACCCCTGGCATGCTGACAAGTATCTTATCATTCTCCTCAAACCACATAGCGGCGGCAGTGCCTACCGCATTTTGCAAAACCTCACAATTTGAAGGCACCAGGGCCATATCTTTATGACTTTGCAATATTGGCCTGCCTTTGCTTCCTAGATAACGTTCTATATGAGCAAAAATACCTTCGTTCATCACCATCGAAGCACCAAAGTACTTTGCCAGGGAAACCTTGGTAACATCATCCTTAGTAGGCCCAAGACCTCCCGTCATCAGCACCACCTCTGTATCAGCCAAACATCTGTCAAGTGCTGAAAAAATCGCTTCTTCCGAATCCGAGATGGTCAAAATCTCCTTTATCTCCAGCCCGATCTCATTCAATACAGTACCCATGTAGGCCGAATTCGTGTCTACGATCTGCCCAATCAGAATTTCATCACCGATTGTAACTATGCTTACTTTCATTCGTATGGACTTTAGTTAAACTTCTAGCCTCTTTTTGAGTCATTTAGCGGCACAACTTTGGCTATTTTTGCTTTTTTCTCTCAGTTTCGAGCGAATTTACTATCATTTAGCCAAAACGGCAGCAGTTTTGAATCTGCCAAAATAACTTTCATACAAAATCTAGAAAAATGAAAAATTTTCTGTTTCTGCTAAGCCTGCTGTCACTACTATTCTGTGCAGGTTGCACAACCGCAGAATTCAACAAAGGCCTCAACGATGTTCTTGATGCTGTAAATAGTGGTGGAAGCCCTACACAAAGCGAAATAGGATTGGGACTCAAAGAAGCCCTGACCAACGGAATCAGCAAGGGCGTTGCAGTGGTTTCCAAGCAAGACGGATATCTAAAAAATCCCCAGATCAAAATTCCTTTCCCGGAGTCAGTTAAGAAAGTAGAAAACACCTTACGAGGCGTTGGAATGGGCAACTTGGTCGACGAAATGGTGGTCAAACTTAACCGCGCTGCAGAAGATGCAGCAACCGAAGCCAAACCAATTTTTGTAGGGGCAATCAAGCAGCTAACCTTCTCAGATGTCATGAACATTCTTCAAGGCCAGGATAACGCAGCTACTGAATTCCTGAGAAGAACAACCAGCGATCAGCTGAGAGGCAAGTTCAAGCCAAAGATCAACAACTCATTGGGTAAGGTAAAGGCGCTCAATCATTGGGGAGATGTAACAGGAGCTTACAACAAACTGCCGCTGACGCAGAAAGTTGAAACAGATTTGCCGGAATACGTAACAGGCCAAGCCCTGGAAGGACTCTTCCACATGGTAGCCAAAGAGGAAAAAGCAATCAGAAAGGACCCTCTAAAAAGAACTTCTGATCTACTGAAGCGAGTGTTCGCCTTGCAAGACTAAAGCGAAACCAATAAAGAGCCATAAACAACAAAAGCCCGGGTGCATTCATCGCTTCCGGGCTTTTCTTTGGTATAGTGCCTTAGGACTTACCAATAGCTATTCACTAGTATGAATAAGGATTAGGAGCGAAACGCAAAAGCACGCTCAAATGACTGACCTGCTTTCCGTTGCAATGTGCCCCTTATCTGCCTGCTCATAGTCTGGCCCTGTAGTCTCTCCGCAGGCTCCGAGCCTCCATGGCCAGCTATTCGCCACGGCAGCTAAGCGCCCCATTTCCACTTCAATCAGGGCTATTCTGAACCTTTAGATCCACGCCTCAAATGAGGGTCTCTTCCACTTGAAATCAGCACTGCGAAAACTAAGACAGTACGACCAACCGCGGGGCAGCAGCCAATATCTCTTCATTGGCAGCTGACTCAAACTGCGCAAAGTTGTTGAGAAACTTCTTAGCCAGATCGTTAGCCTTAATGTCGTAAGCATTCTTGTCCGACCAGGTATTTCTTGGGTTCAGCAGCTCCGCTGGCACATTCTCACAAGTCTCAGGCATATGCAATCCAAACACTGGATCAACCTGATATTTTACTGTATCCAGCTTGCCTTCCAAGGCAGCGGAAATCATAGCACGAGTGTACTTGAGGCTCATTCTGGATCCGATGCCATAGGGTCCTCCTGACCAGCCAGTATTAACCAACCAGACTTTGGTGTCACTTTCTTTCAGCTTCTTTCCGAGCATCTCAGCATAAGCGGTTGGGTGCAAGGGAAGGAAAGGCGCTCCAAAACAGGCAGAGAAAGTGGCCTGAGGCTCTGTAACTCCTGCTTCTGTGCCTGCTACTTTCGCAGTGTAGCCTGAAATAAAATGATACATCGCCTGACCTACTTCCAGTCTTGAAATCGGTGGCAATACACCAAAAGCATCAGCAGTCAGGAAGAAAATATTATTCGGCACTCCACCTCTGGAGCCTTCAGCAATATTACTTATGTGATATATAGGATAGCTAACGCGAGTATTTTGCGTGATACTGGTATCCGTATAGTCAACCGACCTGCTGCCTTCCTGCATCACAATATTTTCAAGCAGGGCACCAAACTTCACTGCCGCAAAAATGTCCGGCTCTTTCTCAGCCGAAAGATCAATGCACTTGGCATAGCAGCCCCCTTCAAAATTGAATACAGAATCTTCTGACCAACCATGCTCGTCATCTCCAATTAGTCGACGTGCCGGATCAGCCGAAAGAGTAGTTTTTCCTGTACCCGAAAGCCCGAAGAAAACAGCGGTATCTCCATCCTGTCCAATATTGGAGGAACAGTGCATGGATAGAATTCCTTTGTTCCTGGGTAAGCTGTAATTCAATACAGAAAAGATACCTTTCTTGATTTCACCGGTATATGCTGTGCCACCGATGATGATGGTCTTTTTGCTAAAATTGATTATGGCAAAATTCTCGGCTACAGTCCCGTCAACTTCAGGATCTGCCAAACATCCGGGAGCAGCCAGTATGGTCCACTCGGGATCAGCCCTTGCTATTTCCTCAGCACTTGGTCTCAAAAACATGTTGTGCGCAAACAAGCTTTGCCAAGGATGTTCTGCTACTAGTCTCAGGTTCAATCTGTACTTTGGATCAGCGCATGCATATGCATCCCTCACATATAAATCTTTCCCCGAAAGATAGGAGACGACTTTCTTGTATAAGCCATCGAAATGTTCTGGACTGATGGCAAAATTGATGGCACCCCAATCTACAGAATCAGCAGTTATATCGTCTCGTACGATGTATCGATCCTTGGGGGATCTTCCAGTAAATTTACCAGTTTTGATCACGAGCGCACCGGTATCACTGAGAATGCCTTCTCCAAGCGAGAGCGTTTTTTCGACTAGCTCGGCAGGACTCTGGTTCCAGAAGGCTTTACTGCCGCTGAGCCCCAATTCTGCCAAGTCAGCAGTCTCATTTTTAGCTCCAAAATTCTCCATATTCTAAAGTCATTTAGATGAATTGGACGCTTCTCACAAACGTCTCTTAATTTGCTGTTGTTTAGTAATTCAAGCGCCCTAAAGGCCGCTTTGCAAAGGTAGTCAAATAAGAGGCACTTGTACAAATCTATTCTCTTGACTACTGACTACGGATTATGTAACCCAAAAATCCATGCCATGTCCCTGGCTCCCAATAAGGAGCAAAAAAAGAGCGCTGGTCACCATAAATCAGAGATAAACGAGCAAAATGAACCCGCAATTACACATAATCCCTATTTTAGCCCTTTAGCTCACCAAATCACTCTACTTATGGGCAATCTGACCTCTGTATTGGTTCCTAAAACGATGGAGGAACTGCAACAATTTGTAAGGAGACTTTTGTTAGACACGAAGGCATTGGAAAGAATGCTGCATGAAGAGTTGTTCGAGACCGATCCGATCAGAATTGGTGCCGAACAGGAGTTCAACCTGATTGACAACCATTTCAAACCGCTTGGCAAGAACATGGAAATGCTTGCTAAGATGAATGATGAGAGCTTTACCACGGAGCTGGCAAAGTTTAATATGGAGGTAAATCTGGAGCCCTTGGTCTTTTCCGGCAACTGCCTAAGCACCATGGAAAAAAACATCAACGAAAAGATGAAAATTGCCCGAAAATGGGCGGCCAAATTTGATGCTGACATTGTACTTGCTGGCATCTTACCCACCATAAGAAAGTTTGATTTGACCAGCGAAAATCGCACGCCCTATGAACGCTACAAGGCACTAATGGACGGTATTCTGGCCATGAAAGGTGCCGGGTCTATGGAACTCAAAATCAACGGTACAGACGAATTGATCATGTCTCATGACTCCCCAATGCTGGAGGCTGCCAACACTGGTTTTCAGGTGCATCTGCAAGTGGCTCCAGACAAATTCGTAGAACGCTACAATATTGCACAGGCCATTGCCGGGCCTGCTTTGGCAGTGGCTGTCAATTCTCCGCTGCTGTTTGGAAGGAGATTGTGGCATGAGACCCGGATTGCCCTTTTCCAGCAGTCTGTAGATACCAGAAGCTCTGGAGAACATTTGCGCGCAAGGAGTCCCAGGGTAATGTTTGGCCACAACTGGCTCAAAAAGAGCATACTGGAAATATACCGGGAAGACATCATGAGATTTAGGGTATTGTTAAGTACCAATCAAATCGAGAATCCGATAAAGATATTGGACAGTGGGAAGGTGCCTGCTTTGCATTCATTGCTGATGCACAATTCCACGGTGTACCGATGGAACAGGCCTTGCTATGGCGTAGCCAATGGCAAAGCCCATCTTCGTATCGAAAACAGAGTACTTCCAGCGGGACCTACCGTGGCAGATGAGATGGCCAATGCGGCTCTTTGGCTTGGATTGCTAAATGGTTTTAATGACGCCTATCCAAAAATTACAAAACAGCTTGAATTTGCCGATGCAAAGGCTAACTTTATGGCTGCTTGTCGAATGGGTATTGACACCAAGTTTCTTTGGGTGGATGGCAAACGAATTACCGCCTCTGAACTCATGAAGAAAGAACTGATCCCCATTGCACGAGAGGGTCTTCGTAAAGCAAAAGTGAGAAAGACGGATATAAGCCGGTATATGGACATTCTGTCTTATCGTGTGAAGACCGGACAAACGGGAGCCCGATGGATGATCAAGTCTTTCAATAAGCTTACAAAGACTTACAACAAGGACACGGCTATCGTGGCTTTAACAGCAAGCATGGTAAAACAGCAAAGAGAGGAAATTCCGATTTCGAAGTGGAAACTGGCAGGTGGCGAAGATGTGCAGATCTGGAATCTTTCCTCCACAATTGTGGAAGAGTTTATGAGTACGGATCTCTTCACGGTACAAAAAGATGACATTATCGAACTGGTGGCTGAAATCATGGATAACAGCAGGTTACGATATGTTCCAGTGGAAGATCAGGAAGGAAATCTTGTCGGATTGATTACTTCTCGCACACTTTTGCGTCACTATTACACCAGAAGTATGACCGGAGAGAAAGGTGTGGTGCCGGTCGAGCAAATTATGATCAAGGAACCGATTACCATCGGACCAGAAAAATCGCTAAGCGAAGCATTGCGGATGATGACAGAGAATGCGGTGGGTTGTCTTCCAGTAGTAAACAAAGGAAAATTAATTGGCGTCATTGTGGAGCAGGACTTTGCAAAGATCGCTATGATGCAGCAGGGCAGACAGGGCTAGAGTGGCTTATCACCTCTTGAGCAAGCCCTCTGCTGCTGACAGACTGATACTCAAGGGTGAAAGGAATGAAAAGAATTATTGGGGAGTACCGAAGCCGGACCGAGGGTCCGGTGCTTATTGTTACTGCAGGAATTCATGGCAATGAACCGGCCGGTATAGTGGCTCTGGAAAACGTATTTGCACAACTGAAGCACCAAAAGCCGGCTGTGACCGGAGCTCTTATCGGCGTTTTGGGCAATCTCAGTGCGATTAAGGCGGGACGCCGTTTTATTGATCAGGATCTAAACCGGATGTTTAAAGTAGGCGCCCTCGATGCCTTGCGGAAGCAAACTAAATCCAAGCTAAAAAGTGTAGAAGAAAGAGAGCAACTCGATCTTCTAAGACTATTCGAAACCGGCATATTGAGAAGGTATGAAGGGCATGAATTGTTTATGCTGGATTTGCATACCACCTCCTCCGAAGGAGGTTCCTTCACGATTGCTGCGGATAAACCCAAGAGTGTCGAAATTGCCCGAAAACTTGGGGTGACAGTAATTGTGGGTATGGAAAATGTCATACACGGCACTACACTTGACTACTTCAACCAGCTAAATGGTACAGGAATCGGTTTCGAGGCCGGCCAACATGAAGAAAAGGCTTCGATTGATCGGATGGAGGCAGTGATTTGGGTCAAAATGGTCGAACTCGGGATCATCAAGGAAGAATGGGTACCAAAACTAGAAGAACATCGAAGCATGCTGTGTTCTTTGCGTAAATCTGCTCCCGCTGTGGTGAGATTCTCCTATCGTCATGCAGTGCAGCCGGAAGACAGGTTCCAAATGCTGCCGGGATTCAAGAATTTTGATCCTATAGTAGCCGGACAGAAACTTGCCACCTCCCGTTTAGGCGATATTACCAGCCCTGTGGATGGCTTGATGTTGATGCCGCTGTACCAACCCCAGGGCAGCGATGGTTTCTTCATAGTTCAATCAGTCGAACAAACCTGTTAGAGATAAGCGATATTTCCCTGCCCTTTTCAGCCGCAATACGGCCGGAAATTCAGTAAAAAGCCTATGTTTTTATAACTTTGCAGACCTTTTTAGGAAACAGCATTGTTTCAAGGCTTGGGGTGCTCTATTTCCCCGAATTAGCTAATACAGAATGGACAAGAATACCCTTACCGGGCTCTTTTTGATAGGTTTGGTATTAATTGCCTACCAATATTACCTTTCAACTACCCTGCCTCCGCCTGAGGAAGTAACGACTTCGCAGACTGAGCAACAACTTAGCAGTGAAGGCGAGTCAGAAAGTGCAGTTGTGCCTGGCAGCACTGATGGTCAGGCAGCGGCCAACAGCTTTAGTCAACCAGATCAGGAAGAAACTTTCACCAGCATCGAAAATGATGTGCTAAAACTGAAATTCAGCAATAAGGGTGGTCGGCTTTACCATGCTGAGCTAAAGAATTTTAGCAAGGCAGGAGAAGATTCAGGGCTGGTAACGGTAGTTGATGGACCGCAAAATCAGTGGAACTACCACTTTTTCACAGGCGCTGGAGAAATCAATACTCAGCAGGCTTACTTCAAAGCGGAGAAAAGAGGCGCAAAGAGTGTCGCCTTTGTATTGGAGACTGCCCCGGGTCAATCAATCGAACAGGTCTACAGTCTGAAAGACGGCGAATATCTGCTGGACTACGACTTCAATATGCGTGGTTTCCAGGATCAGTTTACTAATTCAAATCGAATCGAGTTTAAGTGGGAAAATGATTTGTTGCCGCAGGAGAAGCGCATCCAGAATGAGCGTATGAATTCTACGGTGTACTACAAAGAAAAGAATGATGATCCGAGCTACCTGAGCATGAATTCTGATTCCGAGATTCGTCTGGGTAAAACCAAATGGGTTTCCTCCAAGCAACAGTTTTTCACTAATGCTTTGATTGCTGCAGATGCATTTGATTCTGCTGAGGTAGAACTCGAACAGCCTTCCGATGCGGACAATCCGGATTTGGTCGCGACAACTTCCGCACGCTTGTCTTTCGAACACAACCGACAAGCAGATTTCCGGTTTCCGATGCAGATGTACATCGGTCCTACCGAATATAAAAGATTGAAGAGCTACGGGCTTGGAATGGAAGAGCAGGTCAATCTTGGTTATGCCATATTTGCTCCTTTTAGCAAATACCTGGTCCTTCCTATTTTCAAGTTCTTTGAAAAATATGTTAGCAATTATGGTATCGTCATTCTGCTGATGACGCTGTTCATCAAAATGCTGCTGATGCCTTTGACCTATCGATCCTATAAGTC
Organism: Chitinophagales bacterium; assembly: GCA_020629005.1. GTDB lineage: Bacteria > Bacteroidota > Bacteroidia > Chitinophagales > UBA2359 > JAHDDV01. Next base: position 6,451 of record JAHDEE010000072.1, on the reverse strand, counting down.
GATGGCCAAAATGGGCGCCCTGAAGCCCGAGATCAATGCATTAAAAGAAAAGTACGGAGACGATCCACAGAAAATGCAGCAAGAGCAATTGAAGCTTTGGGGGCAGGCAGGGGTAAACCCACTTGGCGGCTGCTTACCACAGTTGCTGCAAATGCCGATTCTGATATCGATGTACTATATTTTCCCTGCAATGATTGAGTTGCGGCAGCAGCCCTTCCTTTGGGCGGATGACCTCTCTACCTACGATTCGATTATGAATCTGCCATTTCACATTCCTATGTATGGTAGTCACGTTAGTCTGTTCACCCTATTGTCGGGTGTCAGTAGTGTGATTTTCTTCCGACTGAACAGCCAGATGAACAGTATGGGTAATGACAATGCTGCACAGATGAAAATCTTCCAGTGGTTTATGCCCCTGATGCTGGTATTCATTTTCAACAGCTTTTCGGCCGCGCTTACCTGGTACTTCTTCTTGTCAAATGTGATTTCCGGATTACAGCAGATTGTGATCAAGAAGTTCTTCATTGATGAGGAGCAGATACGGGCGAATTTGCTGGAGGCAAAGAAAAAGCCAAAGAAGATTTCAAAGTGGCAGCAGCGCATAAAGGATATGCAGAAAATGCAGGAAGAGATGGCAAAGCAACAGCAGCAGGATAAGAGTGGAAGACGCCGAAAATAAATTAACCTTGCCTTGCCGCTGGCAAGGGCAATTTTCCCTTCACTGCGATTATGGCTGTCCTCTCATTGGCCAAAAGACTGTTAAAATTCAATTGATATTTTCCACAGTGGCAGCGGTGGACGGAAGCTGCAAAATAGCCCCGGGCGAAACGGTATGAGGTGCCTGGCTGCCGTGGTGAATGGCTGGCCATGGGGGCTCGGAGCCTGCGGAGAGACCACAGGGCCAGACCATGAACAGGCAGATAGGCGCCGAATAATAGTGGAGCACGGGAAGAACATAGCGCGCAGGAGACAGTATCGCTCCAAATTGTATTAGAGGCAACCAATTTCTCGACACTTTCGATTATAATCCTACTGCGAGTCCCCTTTTGAACCCCCAAAGTGAAGTCAATCCCCTGGCTTCCCCGTATTTCATTTGCGCTGACAATTCACATGTGCATTTGACAATATCTTCAAAACGCTGTTTATCAAACCCTAATTTGGATTTCATAGCAATTTAATTTGCTTTGTATGCCTGATCCTGTCTGCTATGTCGACGGGAGACCAGAAGGGCTTTCTTTTTAGAGAAAGAATAGAGAAATCGTTATTTTTACCAGTAGGGCAACTGCCCTACATAGCTCAAAACTTTTTAATAACCAAATATATCAAACAACATGAGATCAGCCTTACTTTTAGTAATGTCGTTCTTCCTATGCGGTTCTGCTGTAGTAGCGCAAAGCCAGCTAGTTTCAACACAGCTAGGCAAGATGTGCAAAGTAGAGCAAATCAACTATTGCGAGGAAGACGAATCCTCACTAGCTAACCAGCAGGAATATACACCTACTGTACCTATTACAGGTATTTCTCTGGGAACAGCGGGTAACTTGTATACGATCCTTAGAAATACGCAAAATGTAATAGCGGTAGATCAGGCATCTGGTACGATGGCGTTTATTCATAGAAATGATCCTGCTATTGGTGATCTGGAAACTCCTTTCAACAGTACCTCTCAGTATCGTCTGGATGTATCGAGAGATGGTGGTCAGACCTGGGAGAATAACTCTCCGGCCTTGAACCCAAACACACCGGGAAATGATGTTCCAAACGGACAAGGTCGTTATCCTCAGGTAGCTCTTTATAATCCGATTCAGAGTGATAATCCTGACGACGTTTGGTTCTTTTATGCAGGTGCCACTCACGATGGTCTAAGCACCAATGTTTGGGATGGCCAGGTGTGGGGACGTGGAGAATTGAAAGATATTGCCGGATCGGTAACAGAAGCCAATATCGAGGCAGGTGATGAAAGCATCAACACCGGCTTGATTCCTGGTTCTCTGGTAGCAGGTCGTCCGGGAGAGTTCTGGAATATCGATTTCGAGTATCTTCCAGATCCAAACAATGCTGCTGAATACTATGTAGCTGATTTGCATTTGTTTAAAGGGACTATTAATTCGGATGGTGAGGCGACTTACCAGTTGGAGCACGTTCTCAAGCCTAATTATGATTTGTCTGCTGACGGTACCCCTACTGCAGGTACTCCAATGCTGGCATTTAGCCCAGATGGAGAGATTGGATACGTTGTATTCCTTGGTGACGGTGCGATTGAAGACTGTGGACAATGGGTGCTAAGTCCGGTTATGTTTATGACAACTGATGGAGGAGAGTCCTGGTCTGAGGCTAAGGCTATGAACCTGACTAATTTGGACGGATTCCTGGATTATACTGGTGAAACTGAAGATGGAACGGTAGTAGATTGGACGCCAGGTCTCAACGGTGATGCAGATGTAATTGTGGATCAGAATGGTGCACTACACATCGGTACTGTAGTTGGGCAAGCGTTTACAGACGGTATTGTTGGTCCTTTTGGTGTTGAGCCAAACGGTGGCTATGGTATCCAGAGTGGAGCGACTAGCCTAATTGTTGCAGATTTCATCTACTCACCTGATGAAGATAGCTGGGGAGCTATTCGCATGGATACTTTGATCAGTTTTGAAACTGGTGGAAATGTGCCAGGTACTCCATTTACACTGTATCAGCAAATGCAGGCTTCCAGAACTGCTTCTGGTGACAAGGTATTCTTTACCTGGACGGACAGCTTGACTCAGATTCCTGCGGCTAGAGATATCAAAGGATTTGGTATTGATGTGACAACTGGAATGACGACTCAGGTGAAGTCTTTTACTGCTGATGATGCAGAGTGGGCAGGACTTGCCTACTGGACTCGTGCAGCAACACACGTTTATACCGATAATGGTGTAAACAGTATTGCTACAGTTGCCACTACGATATTGACTGATGATGAGAACCAGGTGCAGTTTACCTATCTCGATGAGATTTCATTCGCCGATGACGAATTTACTGAGGATGCAATTACGGCTGCCTATACCAGTTCACCACCAGCTTATACGGATGCGATGCCAATGGCTAATGAATCCGGACTTTGCTACTCTATTACTTTCTCTGGCTTTACTTCTGAAGTTTGCTATGCAGTTGTTGACTTTGGTGATGGATCTACAGGAAGCTACACTGCGGCAGATATCGATGATGAGGGCAACCTTGTGATTGACCACCAATTCCCGAATGAGACAGGTGCTTATGAAGTTGTTGTGACAATGGGTAATCTTGATGGTGAGGTTTCTGAGACGTTTGAAGTAAGTACTGAGCAGGCAGATGACTCTGACGGTCCAAACTTCTCTTTCCTTGATGAGAGCATTGAAATCGTAGATGGTGCGGCAAGCATCACGGTTGAAGCGGAGCCAAATACAGGTTCTGATTTCACTTACCCGGAGTACATCGCTGATGATGCAGTGTCTTGTAATGTTACTGATCTCGTTATAGTTTCGGGAGGTGTTAATGATCAAGAGCCAGGTTCTTACGATGTTACCTTTACAGCAGCGGATCCTGCTGGTAATGAAACAGTGACTGTTTTGACGGTAAATATTGAGGATACAGTTGGTCCGGACATCATTGTGGATACTTCGGAGCCGGTTTGTGTAGGTACGACTTTTGACCCTGCTGAATACTTCAGTGCGGCTAATTTGTCTGTAGTTGATCAGGTAGACGGTTCGCTCAGTGATCAGGTACAATTTTCAGAGATCAACACTGATGCTGCGGGGGAACAGGAGATTACTCTTACGGTAGAGGATGCTTCAGGAAACTCAACATCTGAAACCGCTGTGATCAACGTTGAAGAAGGTACCGAAGCTTGTCCTGTAAGTGTAGATGCAGTTCTTTCTGCTAAGTTTGATGTATTCCCGAATCCTACGCAAGGTCTGTTTGTACTCACGGGTTCAGACACTCAAAATGCGAGCATCAGCATCTACAATGTAGTAGGTGAATTGGTAGCTAGCTACAATGGTGCAGATTTGAGAAGCGAATACAGCATTGATCTTAGCGCGCAAGCAAGCGGAATGTATGTTGTGTACATCGAAACTGCTGAAGGCTTGGCTGCTAAGCGAATCATGCTAAGCAAATAAACTTTGTCATAATACGATTCTTGTAGATAAAGAATCTAAAATGGAGCCCGCTGTCATCTCTGACAGTGGGCTTTTTTTTGTGGAATATTAGCCAAAACATGCTCTTAAGTAAAAAAGGCTTAGGGTTATGTTTGAATTCCTCGCTAGAGCACCTTACATACGCATTTGCTTACCGCTCATGGCTGGCATCTTGCTTCAATGGAAATTGAGGCTGGTCTATCAAATTCCGGAGCTCAGCTGCTTGTACCTGATTGCGATACTTTTTGCGATGATAATATTGCTGAAGCAGCGGGGCAGATGGTTGTCTGGTCTCTTTATGCAATTGACTATTCTGCTCTTGGGTATCTTGATTCTTCAGAGCAGAACGCACACCTTTGCGGAGCAAAAGCACTTGCTAAAAGATCGGCAATCCTGCTTACTTGCCTCGGTCGATTCGGAACCAAAAGTGTCGGAGCGTTTTGTGCGCCTGACCGTACGGACGCAAGGCCTATTGACGGAAGATGCTGATTGTGAAACTTATGAACGTAGTGTTTCGGTATTCCTGCCGAAGGATTCGATTTCGGCCAATTTGCAATACGGAGATCAGCTTGTACTTTATTCCCGGTTTGATTCGCTCAGGCCTACAGCCAATGATTACGACTTTGATTACCAGTTGTGGCAATCTTATCAAAACATCTACAGCCAATCATTTGTGAAGTCGGGGGAATGGTGCAGAACCGGGATCAATACTGGTCAGCCATTGCTGCAGCTGAGTAGCCGCTTGCGTTCTTTGTTTACAGAGCGGATCAACAAGCTGGTAAGTGAGGAGGCACGTGGGATCGCCATGGCCATGCTGCTGGGAAACAAACAGGCACTGGCAGCAAGCACTTATGCCTCCTACAGCGAATCCGGAGCAATGCATGTACTGGCGGTTTCGGGCCTACATGTAGGCTTTGTGGCCATGCTGCTGGGTTTGTTGTTGGGCTTTCTTGATCGTGGTGCTTTGCGCTACCTTCGATTGCTATTGTTGTTGAGTGGGATGGGATTGTTTGCCTGTATTACTGGGGCTAGCCCTTCGGTGATCAGAGCCACTTTGATGTTCAGCTTGTTTGCAGTTGGTATGGTTCTCAATCGTTTTTCCAACAGCTATAACACCCTTGCCTGCGCAGCAGTACTGCTGTTGATATTCCGCCCCCTCGATATGATGCAGGCAGGTTTCCATTTGTCCTTTGCGGCGGTAATTGGCATTGTGAGTCTTCAAAAACATCTGGAAGCACTGCTACAGTTCAAACATCCGCTGATGCGCTGGTTATGGAGCATGACTACTGTTTCGCTGGGTGCGCAAATCGGCACCTTGCCTTTCTCGCTGTATTACTTCCACCAGCTGCCCAGCTATGCTTTGATCAGCAATTGCATTGTGATCCCTGCAGCCGCGGCTATTTTGGCATTAGGTCTTCCTTTGATCATGCTGCCCCAATGGTCGATCCTGACAAGCATGAAGCAATTACTTGCGGGGCTTCTCTCCTATCTAATCGAAAGTCAAAATGCAGCACTGGCTGCCTTGAGCGAGTTACCTGGCAGTGCCATGACCGGCATCTTTCTCAATGAACAGCAATTGTTGCTCTGCTATCTCGGCATCTTTGCCCTTAGTCAGCTTTTGATCAGTAGGAAGATACATTTTCTTAAGGTGGCCCTTGCTGCCTCCCTGCTCTGCTTCGTATGGAACCAAAGATTTAGTACTGCCCCTAAGGAATCCTTAATCATCCATCACCATAAGCACTTTTCCCTGCTGGAACATCAAGCACCGCAGGGCAGCAATTTCTACTATCATACAATGGATACATTGGGAAACGCTAAAGCGCGAAAGCTGGGCGCCAGTGTAGCGTCCAGGCAATGGCACTATTTTAGCCTTGATCCTCCGAATGGAAAGACGCTGAGCTGGCAAAACCCACTGATCCGCTTTGCAGACTACAATATTCTCTGGCTTCGTGGAGATCTAGGCGAATTACAGCCTGAAAGCAGTTGGGAGCTGGCCGACCTACTTTATCTGAGTACAGACTTTGAGCTGCGTCTTGACGATATAGCAAAAGGTCGCTTGTCTGGAATCGTACTGGATGGGAGCAATTCTTATCGGTACCGAAAGCGCATCAAGCTGCAAGCGGAAAAACTGGCTATACCAGTTTATGATACGGCGGTATCTGGACAGTTTCGGCTGGAACAAAAAAGAACAGATCAGCACCATTAGCGCTGATCTGCTCATTTTAATTCTCGGACCCTAGTGCTACGTAAACAAAGTTCGTAACACCTTTGAGGAGCTTATCTTTTTGTCAGACAAGGCG
>JAHDEE010000362.1 GCA_020629005.1 Chitinophagales bacterium | reverse complement strand
GATCGGCTTGTTGGTGCACACCGATCTGCAGCAATCGACGGTCGCCCCTTTGGTTGAAGATTGGCCCATGTGGTGAATAACTATCATGATCTATTAGATCTGCTGCCTGTTCAAAACTCATGTAGCTTGTGCTATCTGCTTTAGTGATTGCTTGCTGCTGAGCTGCCAGCTGGCAGGAGTAAGCGAGCAGGATACAAAGCATGGATATTCTAACAATCATGGGATAGTTTGAGTATGCGAAACCAATTCACCTTATGAGGACGATCAGATATTGATGTCTGTTGCGTTATTGACAAGAAAGTATATACATTTTACATGGAGATGACATGGCGGACTGCGTCTTATTGTTCGCCAGAGCATTCTCCCCACGCCCGAAGACCGGTGCAAACTAGCCCTGGTTGAAGCGGTATGCAGTGCTGCCGCTGGCGTGGTGACTGCCGGAGCTGGGGTGGCTCGATTTAATTTGCTGAGAGTAATGATCAGTTGCGTTTGTCCGTACAGTGTGTAATTCGGAACCGTTGAAGAGAATTTGAAAATACTAGTATCTGGAGTTTCAGTAGTCAAGCAGCTGACTTTAATCTTCCTTTGTTACAAATTTACTGAGCTGTTCAAAGAGTTCGGTAGGTTCTACCAGCATGATGTATCCAAATGACCAACGATAGCTCAGAACTGCTTGGTTGGCACTGAAATCAGTAGTAGATTTCCTGAGGAGACCTTTTTGTTGTAGCAGCTCATAAAGAGTCTTCAGTCGATCTTTCTCAATCCCGAACTCACTAATTTGCTTAAGGTCAAAGGCGTCTTGGAAACTATGAAATCTTGGAGCATTGCATCCATTGATCATGGTTCTTTCGTTTGCATATTTCAACATACCCAGGTAATCCGAATTCAGTTTGTTGGTCCAATCCTTAAGGTTTTGGAGAAGCTGAAATTCTCTAAAGGAAATCTGCTCAAAAATAAAACGGATTTCCTCAAATTCATCGAAAGAGAAGTCTTTGAATGTTAAAGATTTTCCTAGTATTGAGGCGAACAATTTTGCTTTCTGATCATTCTGTGTCTTAAGACTCATTTCAATACATTTACTCAAGAGATCAGTAAATTCATCACTTTCGATGATCGCGGAGTCTATTCGAGAATTGCGCAGCTTAGTCAGCTCCAACTCAGTATCTTCCATAAATCTTTCGAGTCTGCTAGTCTTTTGAGCAGCAATTCTATGGCTGAACAGCTGGATCATTGGGCCTCCTAATAGGGGAATTAGACTTAGTATTGATTTGATAATGGTTTGCTGCGCTGGGTTGATACTGACAATAGGCTTCGATTTTTCCATCAGTAAAAGAACTTTGAGTTTATGAAAGTCCCTCTTATTGGTTGCCATTTTTAAGCAAGAGGGGTTTGCTTTTTGTGCCACTACTAAAGGAACCATGACTTCATACAAAAAGGTTCCAGATATCGCACAGTTTGGTAGAACGGCAATCTTGATAGTATCAAGCAGCGATGGATCTCCGAAAGATCAGGATTCATCATCTGCCTCATGTCACTTTAGAGCTATCTATGAATGTGAAATCGTTGAACTGCTTGAAAAGCCCTATTGATGTTCTTGTGAGAAAATCCAACTGCTTACCTATTTCTAACTTACTCCTTTTACCATAGTGATAGATTCTAATGTCTTTGTTTGAGTAGCTATTACCCTCCCAGCATGCCTGCTTAAAGAACTTCGAGAAATACATATGATCAGTAACTCCCAAAGAGTGCCCAAAGAAAATGACAGTTTTACAGTTCTTTAGCTCCTTGGAAAACTGTGTGGATTTGAATTCGTCGTGGAAGGATTTCTTGAGGAACACATGGTCTGCAAGTATTTTGGATTTATCATCTGTTCCGAAAATAATGTAATTTTCATCTAATGAACCGTGCAGCTTTATGTGGGTGCATTTGCCACTTTCAGGAGAGTCAACACTTCTCTGCACAGATGCAAATGTTCCGGTGTAGTTGAAATCGATGACTAGTTTGTTGTATTCATTGAGATCTCTAACTAAGGCATAGGCAGCACAATTAGATTTCAGATTGCTGATGTCGATTGAAGATAAGTAGTCAATCAGCTGGTGTGACAAAAGTTCAAATTCCTCCATGAAGGAGTATGTTTCTGGCTTCTTTTTGAGTGAGTACTCCGCGAGTTCATTTTCAATATCAATCCAATTACTTAACCCTGGTTTGCTCTTAAGGTAGTCGGCAAATAGATTGCCATCCAAGATCAATTTCTCAAATTGTTTTGATGCTAGGAAATCTCCGTAACTGGTCTTAAGGCCAAAAGAGAGGTCAAATCCATTTCCGATTATTAGCACGACTTCTGTCGAAGGTGCAGATAGGTCTACAAGTTCAAAGCTAAAGTCTTCGCCCGTGCTTATTTTTTTCATAAAGTTTGCTATCAATTTTAGATGTTGATCTGACTTACATAAGAGTGTAAGTGCCAGAGCCGACTTGGAGGTAACATGTTGTTAATCAATAAAGTTCCAACTTGAAGGAGCTACTTGTTCTGAATCAGGATTGAGAGTATGGTCAATCTAATATTTACCTCTAGTTATAAGTGGAAATGAAACCCTGACAGCATTTCGCCATCAGGGTCATCATCAAAACACTACTCTAGAAACCAATTGCTGTAAGTTCCATCTAGAGACGCTTGTATCTTTTCTACTAGTGTATGGGCATTAGCATTTCGATCCAAAAAAGTATCTATGTAAGAAGATTTTACAGCACCTGTAAAGAGGTTGTAAAGCTTCCACAAATCAATTCCTTCATCTGTAGCCCTAAAAGGACCACTGTAATACTGTCTTGCTACAGCTCCAATCTGAGAATCAGAAATGTATAGCCTTGGCAGTCGTTGCTGTTTGTGCTTAGGTAGATGGTGATACATCCTACATCTCCCAAGTAACTGAGCAAACTGTTGTTCAGTCAGAAAGTAGTCCTCCCACTTTTGCATCTGAGAGATTTGTGTGTTAGCATCATACTGACTGAAGAGCTTGTAGATCATCTGACCAAGGTCATCCAAATCTCTCACTCTGAGATCAGCAGTAAATCCATCAGACCAGATGCAGAGATTGGTACAAACTAGATTTTTGAATCCCACAAAGACTTTAAATCGCTGTAGAGTACCTTGCTTTCCATTCAGGTTATCTTGATTGTAGGCTTTCACTCCTCCTATGGTCAAATTGAGCAGCTTTCCATCCACAATAGCTGACATTGAAGGAATCTCCATCAAGAATGCCAGACGTTCGTAGTAGAGTGTTTTCTCATGCTCTAGGAGGTCCTTAGCTGGCTTCGATTTGGCCTCTGGTATTTCTACCTTTGATTGGGCTTGAAACTCTGATCTGCGGAGCTTCAATGGTCCTACGCTCGCAATCCATCTTACTGTGCCATTCACCAGCTATAGGGAACTGCTAATCATTCATTGAAACTATAGAGCTTTGTTTGTCGTTGTTCTCCAGTAACCTGCTGTAGTTACTTAGTGCCTTTCTTCCTTTCAGACACAGATTGTGATGTGCTCTGTATTGTGTCTATGTATAGCCGACAGTGTTTAACTTGACTTGAAACTCACACATTTTGGTATCCTGACCATAAGAACGATTGGCATCAGAGTTTGTGCAAATGCATTGAGCACAGAAGAGACCAGATTGGACCTTTAATGAGTTGTGAGAAATTGGCTGTATCAATGTAGGAAGACTTCACAGCTCCCGTAAGGAGGTAATATTTTGTGCACAAATCAATTCCTTCATCTGTAGCCCTAAAAGGACCAATGTAATATTGTCTGGCAACAGCTTCAATTTGAGAATATCATGCTGTCATTCTGCATTATTGACTCATTGGCTTTAAAAGAGCTTTCCCCGCAGCTCTGAAAGTGCTAAATTGACATATTGAATTCGTATAGAAAACCGTAAAAGCAGCAACCCGATATGAAAGGCTATTACCACGTGATACTGCTGGCCTTCCTCTATTACCTCGGTGGCCACTTCATCAAGTATCTGGAGTGTTGTTCTCCGGATTCAATTTGTATGTATCAATTGGTATTGGGGCTGGCAAGTTTTCTACTGGCGGTGGGTATAGGCATGGGGATCCTATCAGAATTGATCTTTCTCACTTTTGGTCCCCCAATTAAGGTACAATTGAGATCATGGACTGCAGAATGGATTATGCTTGGTTACAGCTACGTTTATACTTTTTTTGTTTTACTGATTGCGTTTCCCGCATTTGTGCTGCGTTATCGTATTGGTGAGGTCTTGATGCTGGTTTCATTGCCAGGGTTCCTACTATGTATATCTTTCGCAGTGGCGTTGTCGATGATCGCTTTTCAGGGAAGACCACAAAGGTAATTGGAGGAGAGTGCAGGCAAAAAA
>JAHDEE010000361.1 GCA_020629005.1 Chitinophagales bacterium | reverse complement strand
AAAATAACGAAGGATAAATCATTTCTAGCAAGTCAAAATGGACAGTTATTGATTCCCACTCCCTTAGTGTAAAATGCACCAGAAATTTCTTCCTGGTGCATGGTAGTTTCCTTTGGATTTCGGGTTATAAGGTTCAGGGATTAAAGGCTGCTATTCTTTGTAAAATTTGCTGGCTGAATTATAGGGGCCGCAAGTCAATTGCAATATGTACAGCCCGGATTCAAACTCCCTCGTATCAAGTCTCTTTCTGACAACATCGCTGCCTTCAGTGATTTCCAATTCAAAATTCTTTACCAATTGTCCCATTTGATTGTAGACAGCTAGGTGAACAGTGGAATCCTTAGCACCGATGATTTCTGCTTCCAGATTCAAAAATTCCTGACAAGGATTCGGATATATCAACGTCTCGATGGAGAAAGATTCTTCTGCTACTTTACCCAAATCAGTTGCTTCACCAGACTTCAATTGTTGAAGCATATTATTGAAAGTCCAGCTACTGCCATTTGGGTTTGTGACAACAACCTTCCAGTAGTCACCTTGCTGCGAGCAGACCGCGAATTTGCCTGTCGTCTCATCGATGATATGGACATAAGGTTCCTCGCCTGTAAAAGGGCAAACAGTGATCACAGACTTTGGCTCGAAACCGGTCATTTGGAATATGTAATTGTCTATATCTCCGGTTGGTAAGGTACCCAGGTGAATACCATCCAATCCAATAGGTGTCATGTCACGACATACCCTGGTAACAACACCACAGGCATCTGTCAGATCATGACATGCTGCTTCTAATCCTACAGTAGGTGCTAAGCTAGCGCCGGCAATCTTGCAGGAGCTCATCAATTGTGGTCCTTCACTACAGTCGTAGCCCGTCCAAATGTCTACTACCCTTTCTGGGGCGACAATATTCGTCAAGTTCAGTCTTCCACCAGCTTGGTTCTTATCCAACAGCGCATCAACTGCATCCGCTCTACAGATGATCTTTTCTTTTACCTCTACTGCAGTCAATTCTGGATAAACACTCCAGAGCTGAGCCGCCGCAGCACTTACCTGAGGCACTGCAAAAGAGGCCCCGGAAACGTAATCGTAATTGTCTTGGCTTACTGTAGTAAAAATGTTTTCCCCAGGAGCTGCAATGTCTACATTTTCTGCTCCATAGTTACCCAAAGGATTGTCAAGTGCATCTGAAGACATTACGGAAATGATATTAGGCAAATCAAAATTCGCAGGAAAGTAATTATAGGAATCGATGTCCAATCCATCTAGATTAGTGGGATTTCCCGCAGAACAAACCACCAAAACATCGTTTAGTGCAGCTCTTTGAAAAGCCTTAAACAATAGGGAATCTATTGGAGAGTCTGTGCAAAGAAAACCACCCCAGCTACAATTGATGACTTTAGCACCTTTCTGAATGCTGTTATCGATCTGAGCTACAATGTCCAGCACGCTGGCCTTTCCTCCGCCATTGAAGCAAGTTGCAGGATAAATCTTTGCATTTGGGCAAACCCCGGTGATGCCTTTTTGGTTATTGGCAACTGCCGCGATTATCCCGGCTACTGCAGTGCCATGACTAGGCTGAAATGCTCTACCAAGATGGATAGTCGTTGGAGTACTTGTAGTTGGTGAGACCGAGCCTGTCGGAACTGCTGGCAGTATATTCGCTTCCAAATCTTCGTGGTCAAGGTCAATCTCTCCGTCGAGCACCGCTACTATCACATCTTCCACAGGCGTGATATCCCAGGATCCAACTGCATTGATGCTTCCAAAAGAGTTAGAACCGCCCAAGTAATTCTGTGCTGCCTGGAGAGAATCATTTGGCAGCGCATCGATACCAGCACCGTCATTGAGCGGGTAGTCATAATTCGGCTGCGCATACACAATTCCTAGGTCTGTTTGCTCATTCAAATAGCTGCAAATTTCTTCAACTCCATTTAGCGTTTGATTACCCACCTGCAGGCTTGTGTTGATGGACCATACTTCAGTATTTGCAATCGACGTCACACTTGCGTGTGTCTCGATTTGGCCCGCCAATTCATCCTCAAAAAGCACATAATATTCCGGTATGTATTGGAAGCAAGAAGAGCAATCGTCCTTGGTAATAATAACTTCTCCCTTGATATCGGCAACTCCAAGATCAACAACCGGAGCCTGAACCATTGGGCCATCAAGATCGCAAATGCTTTGTGTTTGAGCCTGAACAAATGAGAAGCTCACAACGAATAAAATGCAGAAGGACAAACAATATTTCATCCTTTGTGGAAGTACTAGAATCATCTTGTTTACTTTTTAGATTTGGTAAATCGTCCTAACAGTTTCAACTACAATGCATTAAGCTTTGAGGCTGACCAAATGTATGAATCATACACTAAAATGACAGCACAATGCATGGTTTTGCCTAAGTTGTGGTCTTTTAGGGATTATTCTCTATCCCTTAGCAGGATACAACCAGGTATCCTCGCTGTTCGACCGCTCTGTTAGTGACAATACAAATGTAAAGTTGCTTCACCGGCAAAAAAATTACAGATTCTATCGACTTTGTCATCGAAATTAAATCCTTTTGGCTGCAAGTCTTTGACAGCCAATTGATTAACCAGCGACTGCTTTTCGGAATATTGTAAAGATAATGATTGATCACCCACTCTTACTCTTGTTGCGTACATTAGATCGCGATCAATTCAAGAAGCTGCAGAATTTTCTCAAATCTCCATACTTTAACAAAAATAAAGACGTGGAGAAGCTTGCAGCTATCCTGGCAAAAGAGTTTCCCGAATTGAACAATGCTAAAAGGCTGGCGGTACGCGCATTACACAAAAAAGTGTATCCCAGCAAAGCCTTTAAATTAGATCGAATGCCCAAGTTGTTTTTGGCCCTTAGCAAGCTCGTCGATCAATTCGTGGCATTTGAAAGAGCTCAGGATCGAGAATTGGACAATCGAGTCAACTTACTGCATTATTATCATGATGCTGCACTGTCTCAGCATTTCGACAAATCATTGAAGAAATGTGAGCAAATTTTGCAAAACCTTGGCACCAAAGGAGACAAAGATTACCTCAACAAACACTGGATCGGGCTACTCAGTGTTAGATACCAGTCTTCCACCAATGAGTTAGACAAAGGGCAGAGACTCAATGAAGCCTACCTGCATCTGCAAACTTTCTATTTGATCAGCATTTTGCGACTTCATTGTCTCAGCTACAACCACAAGCATGTGGCTAACTATGAGGCCAGCGAACTGAATACAGAGCTGGTATTAAAGCAAGCTGGGTCTAGCCCTTTTAATCAAGTGCTTTTGATCAAGGCCTACTATCATACCATCCTTTTCCTGCGTGACCAAGAGCGTGATGACAGCTTCAAAACAGTAAAGGAAATAATTGAGAAGGGAGAACTGGAAGACCATCCGGAAGATCAAAAGTTACTCTATGATTCGGCCTCAAACTTCTGTGCTTTAAGAATAATGAATCAGCAAGAGCAGTATCAGGGAGAGCTCTTCGAACTGTATCAATTTGCCTTGAAGAAAGGACTTTTGTACCTCAATGGTTATCTCTTTCCAAACACTATCAAGAACATTGTCACTTTAGCCTTGTGGCTCAAGGAGTTTGACTGGGTAGAAAATTTTATCGAGCACTATAAAGAAAGGATTGAGCCGGAATTCAGAGAGCAAATTTATAGCTACAATCGAGCGAATGTGCTCTTTCACACAGGCCAATTCGATAAAGCAAGAGACTTACTGGAACTAGCTAGCTATAAGGACATCTATTATCAACTGAGCGCAAGACGACTCTTTATCAAGATTTGTTACGAACAGCAGGAAATTTCTCTATTGGAAAGCCTGGTGCAGTCTTTCTATATGTTCATATACAGAGATGATTTGGTGGCCTCACCTGCCATAGAAAGCAACCGCAATTTTATTAACCTGCTTAAGAGCACTATCAACACTGCTCCAGGTGATCAGGATCGCTATCAAAAGCTATTGAACAAATTGCAGGAGTCCGGAAGAATGATAGAACGAAGATGGCTTAAAGAGAAGCTTAGTGCACTTGCAGGAGAGTAGGAAGCGTCTCTGAGAATAAAATTAGCGCTAACGCGGCCTAGGGAGGCTGGCAAAATAGCCCTGATTGAAGCGTAAATGATACGGCCGGGAGCAAAGTGCTGCGCCGAGCAGCGGGGCTCCCTTAAGGAGACCCGCTGGGAGGATGCAGAACGAAGCGAGCGGCCGTAGCATTGCAGCGGAAAGCAGGTAGAACAGAACGCGAAGGGACACCGTTTCGCTCCTCATCAATCTTTTATTATCAGCAAATGGAATCGCCAATGCCTAAGGGATAACGAATCAATAACTGTCCGATTTTGACGCCGCCAGAAATGATTTAGACGAGGCATTTTTTGACAGCATCCTTG
>JAHDEE010000071.1:12763-26297 GCA_020629005.1 Chitinophagales bacterium | reverse complement strand
AGGGGTCAGATTGCTCAACTAGCAGCCATATTTGTGTACAAGAGCTAGCCACTGGCGATGGCTCGGAGCTTGCCGGAGAGACAGCGGCAGTGGATACACGAAGCCCCTGAATGCTACCTGCATTGCAGCGGACGACGGGACGGGTGTTTCCGCGTGGGGATGAGATTCGCTCCTAATTTTTTTGTTTACTTACATTCCCATTCCCATTCCCATTCCCATTCCCATTCCCATCCTATTCCTGTTGCTGTTGCTATTCCATCCCCATTCCCATTCCTGTTCCTGTTGCCATTCATATTCCACCCAGATTCCCCTTAGTATTGAGATTCTGATTGCTGCTTTTCTGTGTCTAATTCTTTAGAATTTTCTGACAGGTAGAAGCGTTGGCTGAGGTAACTTTTAGCAGATATACGCCGGCAGGGAAATCAATTGTGGATAGTAGGATTTGCCGATGGAATTCACCGGACAAAAGTTGTTTACCTTCGAGATTGAAAAGAGCGTAGTGCAGCTGGGTATCCAGTTTGCTTGCCAGGCGTAGCTGATCTTCGATTGGGTTTTGATATGGCTCAATAATTCTTTGCTGCTGCTCTGCTATGGCATTATTGCTGACCGATTCACAGATCGCTGCGGGAATAAATTCGGTGCAATTGGTTTGGTTTAGATCCTCCGTTTCTTCCTGACACACTGTGTCGGGCTGTAGAACTACATTGAGATCGATGACTTGCCCTTCAAGCAAGCAAACGTTGCTTAGGATCTTGGTGCAGTAGCCAGCTTTGCTGACGGTAATATCGTAGAGTCCTGCCTGAGGTATGCCTCTGGTAAATGTGCCGAAAAGAGTGCTGGAACCTAAGTTTGTGCCATCTTGCAGAGTTATGCTTGCTTGTGATAAGGGAGTGCCAGAAGTATCGGTAACCATGCCGGAAATGCGTGCCGCTTTATTGAAATTTGGGCAGAGTAGGAAAAGTCCCTCATCTAAGTCGCCTATGAGTATGTTCCCGGAAGGGAGGTTGGTATAGAGGCCCCAGCAGCCTAGCTGTCCATTACCTTCGAGTGGCGAACTGTCAAAATTGGCAACTTGAATAACCGTAGAAGGATCGGTGACATCAGCAACGATCAGTCCGTCGGTGTAGTGGGCGATTAAAAGGAAGTCACCCCAGGTGCCGAGCTTATTTGGGATAGATAAGAGCGTATTGCCTAGTCTAATGCTGCCCAATCTTTCCACTTCTTCAGTGGGATTGCTGATATCGAAGGCCGATATGGGACCATCGGGCGATTCATCTGAGGCGAATACGATGTTGCTTGTGGCTGATTTTGCGACGCTATGTGTGGTGCCTCCCGGAGTGCTTTCTAAGGCAATAATGTTTGGGTTTGCTTTGTCGGAAATGTCTACTACTGCCATTTTTCCTTCGAAGATGAGGGCTGCGAAAAGCAGATTTTGATGGACCAGGAGATCGTCTACATAGAAGTCTGACCAACGACCTACATAGGCAGGGTTTTGGGGTTCTGCCAAATCATACATGAGCACTCCGACATCGAGATTCGATCCGCAGATGTATAGATGGTTGTCATCGATGAAGAGATTGTGGGCTGTTTCCAGAGAGTCATTTCCAGCCCAGGAAATGGGGCCGGAATCCAGGTTTGTAAGGTCAAAAATGCTGAGTCCGCCGCCTGCTTCATTGACTGAATAGAGAAAATTATTGTGCACTTTGCTGTCGCGGTAGATGGACTCAAAGCTGTCTTCATAGAACAGCAGTGCTGGAGCTGAGGGCTGATCGATGGCATGCACGGCAAGGGCGCTGTGATAGGAGATGACCGCATATTCCCCTTGTTCATCTGCGTAACCGTAAACATCGCTTATTTGCATACCGTTGGGATTGGGGATATGCAGTAATTGCTCCAAGGTGGATTGGGCATATGAATTTGCTGCAATCAGCAACAGCGTAAACAGATAAAGTAATTTTGCGCGGCTCATTCCTATCAATTTTGATCCTAAGGTGTAGAGAATCAATCAGACAGTTATTGATTCACAATCCCTAAGATAGGGACTTGTGCGCAGAAATGAAGCCAAGATACTCAAGCCGGAGTCGAGTACGGCTTTAGGCGTTCTTGAAGGGGTTTCTGGGTACCCATTCTTCGGTGCTTAGGCGCTGGAAGATCGAAGGCAGTGCCCAGTTGGTAAAGTGGCTCTTGTGTCGGATGTATAACCAGTTTTCTTCCGCAACAGCCCCGATTGTGCTCTTGATTTCCATGGCAGTGCGACCAAGGATGAGCTTGTGACATTTCATATTGATGGCTACTTGCACGAGATCGTAGAGCACGTTTTGATAGAGATAATGCTCGCGATTGTACACCTCATTGTAACCCATCAGGTGTGCTTCCATATGCCCATCATAGAAGAAATAGGAAATGAAGGCAACTAACTCCGTACCGACGTAGTAGGCTTTGATCTGGAAATTGCAGCCCATATGCTCCTTCAGTTTTGCGAAGTAGAGCCTGGGGGTTTGCTGCATATGGAAGTTGGCTTTGTCGAAAACGCTGTTGTAGAGCGAGTTGAGCTCGTCTGTCTTTTCTTGAATCTCTTCCAGCGACAGTAGTCGGGTTTCGAGTTTTGTGCCAGCTTTGCGGGCTCTTTTGGCTCTTACACGGTATTTTGAGGTCATGGCAGCCAAATAGTCGTTGTATTCCTGCCAATCTGCTCGGATTTTCATGACCATATTTGGCTGAGCGAATACTTCCTTATAGTTGTAGTTTAGCAGGGATTTAGGCCCACAAATCTCTGCTTCGTTGAAATCTTTGGTAGCGGCGAAGCTGGCAGTGGTAAAATCCTGCAATTGTAAGGTCGCTTCATGCAGGAGGTGACAGGCGATAGCAGGATCGATATCAATTCTGAAGTGAGAACCGTGATTGCCGGTGATAAAGGGATTGCCGCAAAGCAGCAATTGGTAGCCTTGTTTATTGAGGGTGGATTTCACCCAGTTTTTGACACTATGGCTCACTTTATCCCAGGTTGGCAGGTCTTTTTGCTGGTCTTCCACCTTGAAGGAATCATCCATTTTGATCAGATGAAAAACCATGACGCCAATAATTTGTTCTTCCTTACGGACCAATGCATAGAAGCTCCGTAGTTCGTGTTGCGCGGCTTCGTGCAATGCTTTGAGATAGGGTAACTGGAGAAAAGGCTTGTAATCAGGCACAAATTCTGCCCATTCTTGCATGGGAAGATTGGCAAATTGCTTGTATATTTTAACCTCAAAGGCACTTAATGCTTCGGATGAGGGCTTTTTTCGAGCCTTTAGCTGGCAGTTTTGATCGCTGGTCGCAATTTCCATTAATTGGCTTTTCCTTTGTTACTTAAGGGATAACGGTTTTCTTGTCTTCTGGTTCCCGACTTTAACGATATTCTGCGCTAAAAAAATGTATTTTTGCAGCCCATGGAGAACATTAGAAATTTTTGCATTATTGCTCATATCGACCACGGTAAAAGTACGCTTGCAGACCGTCTTTTGCAATATACCAACGCAGTATCCGAACGGGAATTGCAGGCGCAGACATTGGACGATATGGATTTGGAGCGGGAACGTGGTATCACGATCAAGAGCCATGCCATCCAAATGAATCTGAAGCTAGACGGCAAGGACTATAACTTCAATTTGATCGACACTCCGGGACACGTGGATTTTTCCTACGAAGTGTCACGTTCGATTGCTGCTTGTGAGGGAGTTTTGCTTTTGGTGGATGCCACACAAGGAATTCAGGCGCAGACGATTTCCAATCTGTATCTGGCTTTGGAAAATGACCTGGAGGTAATTCCGGTGGTCAACAAGGTGGATATGCCGAATGCGAATATCGAAGATGTGCAGGATCAGATCATAGATTTGATTGGCTGCAAGCGAGAGGAAATACTGAGTGCCAGTGGTAAAACAGGAGAGGGTGTACCGGAGATTATCCAGGCGATTATCGATCGCATTCCGGCTCCCAGCAATGACGGCGGTACGAAGCTAAAAGCTTTGATTTTCGATTCCGTTTATAACTCCTACCGAGGTGTAGTGGCCTACGTTCGTATTGTAGAGGGGCAGATTAGCAAGGGGCAGAAGATCCGCTTTATGGCCACCGGCAATGACTATGATGCTAATGAAGTAGGTATCCTGAAAATGGACTATGAGCCAAAGGCCAGCATTGGTGCAGGTGATGTAGGATATATCGTGACCGGAATCAAAGACTCGAAGGAAATTAAGGTTGGGGATACAATCACCCTGGCTACCGATCCCTGCGAAGCTCGAATTGACGGTTTTGAGGATGTGAAGCCGATGGTATTTGCTGGTCTGTATCCGATTGATACCGATGATTATGAAGATTTGCGTGAATCATTGGAAAAACTGCAATTGAACGATGCCTCACTGACCTTTGAGCCAGAGACCTCTCTAGCTCTTGGATTTGGATTTAGATGTGGATTTCTCGGTTTGTTGCATTTGGAAATTGTGCAAGAGCGATTGGAGCGTGAATTCGATATGTCTGTAATCACCACGGTTCCAAACGTATCCTATTATGCCTTCACAACTCGGGGCGAAAAAATATTGGTAAATAATCCTTCGGATTTACCGGAAGGGACGAACCTGGATTATGTGGAAGAACCATTGATTGGAGCCCAGATAATTACCAAGCCGGAATACATTGGTCCTATCATGAATCTCTGTATTGAGAAGCGAGGTAGATTGCAGGGACAGACCTATTTGACTACCGAGCGAGTGGAGATGTCTTTTGAGTTGCCGCTTGCAGAAATTGTATTTGATTTCTATGATCGACTGAAGTCGATCTCACGTGGATATGCTTCCTTTGATTATCAGCTAGGTGGCTATTCAAGAGGGGATTTGGTGAAACTGGATATTCTGTTGAACGGGGAGAAAGTTGATGCCCTTTCCTCGTTGATTCACCGCAGCAAGGCCTATGAATTTGGCAAAAAACTCTGTGCCAAGTTGAAGGAGCTGGTGCCGCGCCAACAATTCGTCATTGCGATACAGGCGGCAATTGGGGCAAAGATCATTGCCAGAGAAACCATCTCGGCTATGAGAAAAGACGTAACGGCCAAATGTTATGGTGGGGATATTACCCGAAAGAGAAAATTGCTGGAAAAGCAAAAGAAGGGTAAGAAAAAGATGCGTCAGGTCGGTAGAGTAGAGGTGCCACAGAAGGCATTTATGGCGGTGCTAAAATTGAACGAATAATCTTTAAAAGATTTATGGCAAAGAAGACTGCAGGATTTGAAGAAAAGCTGCTTAGCGGCAGAGCCTTGTCAAAGGTGATGAAGTCTGAGATTAAGCAGCAGGTAGACTCGATGATCGAGGCTGGCAAGGATCGGCCGCACCTGGCTGCTGTGTTGGTAGGAGATGACGGAGCCAGCGAGACCTATGTGAATCACAAAGTGAAGATGTGTGCCGAAGTTGGTTTTGAATCAACCCTGGTACGACTGCCGGAGACCTGTTCGGAAGAGGAGTTGATGGAGCGTATCGGAGAGCTCAATGCGGATCAGACTGTGCATGGCTTTATTGTACAGCTACCTTTACCAAAGCATATCGACGTAGAAAAGGTAACTCAGGCAATTGACTACAAAAAGGATGTTGATGGTTTTCATCCGGTCAATATCGGTCGTATGACTCAGGGTATGCCTGCCTATTTACCAGCCACCCCTTATGGTATAGTACAAATGCTGGAAAGGCACGGGGTTGAAACCTCCGGGAAAGAATGTGTCGTGCTTGGTCGCAGTAATATTGTAGGCACTCCCATGAGTATATTGCTGTCTCGCAGCAGCAAGGTTGGTAACTGTACGGTCACCTTGTGTCATAGTCGTACCCAGAATATCGAGCAGCATGTGCGAAGGGCTGATATTTTAGTCGTGGCACTCGGGCTTCCGGAGTTTGTAAGTGGCGACATGGTGAAAGAAGGTGTCGTGGTGATCGATGTCGGAATTACCCGTGTTAAGGATGCCAGCAGGAAATCTGGTTATAGGCTGTTAGGGGATGTGAAGTTTGAGGAGGTAGCTCCTAAGGCCAGCTTGATCACCCCGGTTCCGGGCGGAGTTGGCCCAATGACAGTTGTGTCGCTGTTGATGAATACCTTGAAGGCGGCTAATGGGGAGGTGTACTAGTTGGTTTTTGGTTTCTGGTTTTTAGTTTTTGGATCCTTGATGATCCTACAGGTTCCCAAAACAAGTGCCCTGACACCAATGACTGGCTAATAGTGCAGTGCAAGCCAAATACAGGGCGGTGAAGTGGAGGTTTTCGCTACTTTATGCTTTTGATTTGCAGGGATATGCAAGTAGTCTCCTTTTCGCATTTTGGTGACGGTTCCATCGTCAAAGATCAGTTCTGCTTCTCCTTCAATCACTATCACAAACTCATCGTTTGGCTGATCATACCAGCATTCTGAGCACTGACCTGTTGAGATAATGCGTTCTAATTTCATGGCGCCTTTCTCCACCAAAGCGTGAAATACTTCTTTATCGGCAGGCAATTTTGCCGGCAGGTCGAAAATATTGGTTTTCATGGCGATGAATTTACGAAAGGCTTGAGAAGCGGACTCAGATATATTAAATTTCCCGCAAATTTTGTTCCTAAATCAACATAGTGCGAACTTATCTACTGCTATTGCTGGGCATTTGCCTGATTACAGAGCTGGTGGCACAGCCAAATTCCCAGCCTACCAGTGTTTTGCTTCCCAAAATTACAAAATTTGATGGTGGAGAGCTGGGCTTTGCGCAGGCGATAGACAAACTGATCGAGTATCCTTTGGCGGCCAGGAATGCAGGAGTAGAGGGAAAAGTCATCCTGGAATTGCGCATCTCAGCACAAGGTACTATTGCAGATGTGCTGGTCCGTCAGTCATTGGGTTATGGCTGTGATGAGGAGGCGATTCGTTGCCTGGAGACATTCAAGCAGGAGGAGATTTTTAGTCCTGGTGAGATGGATGGCCAGGCTTGCGAGATGCCCTACTTTTTCAGTTTAGTATTCAGTCTTCATTCCAGATTGGAGCTGCAACGAAGCAGTCCACAGCCGCAGTACGATTATGCGCTGTTTAATCGGGCGATGGAATATTTTGCCAGGAAACGCTACCGAAAAGCCCTCAAATTCTATGATCAATACTTGGCTCGATATCCAGAAGATGAGGATGGTTATTTGTATCGTGGCAAGTGCAAGCAGCATCTGCGGAAAATGGATGGCTGTAGCGATTTCCAGAAAGCGCAAGAATTGGGTTCCGCGGAAGCCAGGCTGCTTCTGCAGGATTGCAACAACTAGATTCGCTGAGCATTGGCACAAATTGTTTACATTTGAAAAAATGATCTGAAGATGAAGCGATTCAAGACCGTGGAGGAGTTTATGGAGGCTCAAACGATCCATGCGGAGGGACTGCACAAATTGCGGGAGATACTGATCAATTGCGATATGGAAGAGTGCATCAAGTGGGGGGCTCCAGCTTATACAGTCAATGGCAAAAATGTAATCGGAATTGGTTCTTTCAAATCATATTTCGGCTTATGGTTTCATCAGGGCGTTTTTCTAAAAGACGAATCAAAAGTCTTGATGAATGCCCAGGAAAGCACCAAGGCAATGCGTCAATGGCGGTTCGATGATGCCGACGCCGTTGATGAGAAGCTGGTTCGTGCCTATGTGCAAGAAGCGATACAAAACCAATTGGATGGTAAGGAGATCAAGCCCGAGCGCAAGAAGGCTAAGATTGAGATTCCGCAGGAATTGGCTGCTGTCTTCAAGTCGGACAAAAAGCTTGCTACTGCTTTTCAAGCACTGACTCCGGGTAAGCAAAGAGAATACTGTGAGCATATTGCTGCTGCGAAGCGGGAGGCCACCCGTGTAAGCAGAGCGGAGAAGGCGATTCCCTTGATTTTGGCTGGCAAAGGACTTCACGATAAGTACAAGAATTGTTGATCAACCAAAAACCAAAAACCAAAAAATGCGCAAATACGACAACAGAATAGTCGGGCTGGTGCTGGGACTGTTGCTACCACTCACCATTGTTGTGGTCTACTATTTTGTCTCTGCCAATGAGGGTCAGGCATTCGGCAACTTCATCGAGCGTTCAGAATCAGCTGGGGTCCTGGAGAAAATGTTGAGCCTCGGTTGCATCCTCAATCTGGTTCTCGTCTACATATTTTCAGCCCTGCACCGTTTCCACAGCATGCGTGGTGGGCTCCTCGCCACGATGATCTACGTGTTTGTGATCCTCTATCTTAAATTCATTACGTGAGATATTATCTCATTGCGGGCGAGGCATCAGGCGACCTGCATGGTTCAAACCTCATTCGCGAGATTCGCCTCCTTGATCCTGAAGCTGTCTTCAGATGCTGGGGTGGCGACAAAATGGCCCAGGCATCCGATTCGAAACTGGTCATGCATTATAAAGACATCGCCTTCATGGGTTTTGTGGAGGTAGTCAAAAACCTGGGACTAATCCTGAAAGCACTCAAGCGATGCAAGGCAGACATAGAGCGCTTTCGACCTGATCGACTGATACTAATTGACTATCCCGGATTCAATTTGCGAATTGCTGATTTTGCCAAAACCGCTGGGTATAAGGTTACCTATTACATTTCTCCTCAGGTCTGGGCATGGCGTTCCTCCAGAGTAAAGAAGATAAAGAAGGTAGTAGACCAAATGCTGGTGATACTGCCTTTCGAAAAGGCTTTTTATGCCGACTGGGGCATGCAGGTGGATTATGTTGGACATCCCTTGTTGGATGCCATAAGCAAGCAAAACCAGGCACAAACCAAAAGCTATGACAAGCCAGTCATTGCCCTGCTTCCGGGTTCGAGAAAACAAGAGATCAGGAGGATGTTACCGATCATGTTGGAAACCAGCCAGGCATTTCCCGATTATCAATTTGTGATTGCAGGGGCACCGGCGCAGGAGGCACAATTCTACCAGCAATTCAATCAAAGACACAGGGTCGACCTGATATTCAACAGGACCTACGAGCTTTTACAAATCGCTACAGCAGCACTTGTCACGAGCGGAACCGCCACCCTGGAGGCAGGATTGTTTTCCCTGCCTCAAGTTGTCTGCTACAAGGGAAATTGGATCAGCTATGGTATCGGCAGAATGCTGGTCAATGTAGACTACATCTCTCTGGTCAATCTCATTTTGGAAAAGCCTGCTGTGCCCGAACTGATACAATCCGAATGCACAGTTGAGAAACTAAAAACTGAACTGAGAAAGATACTGGAGCAACCGCAGCAGCAGTTATCCGACTATCAGGAATTGCATCATAAACTAGGAGAGGGCATGGCCTCGCAAAAAGCCGCCTCGATTATAGTGGCTGGCTAGCAGAATTGTTTTCTGTCGCTTCCAATTGTTCTTTCTGCTCTCGCCATTTATGTGGAGGCACAGGACTTTGTTCGGCCCACAGTCCCTTTCTTTGGGCCTGGGCTTCAATTTGCAGCCGCGCATAATCTTTTCGATCCGAAAACTTCGCGAAATGCCAGGCAAGTCCAGCACGTACCATCTCCCGATTTACACAAGTGCCATCCGTCAGAAACAACTCTCCAATTACACGATTATAGCGGTCTTCTTCTTCAGACAAGATCACAACCACTTCTTTCTGCCGACAAAGCTTAGAGAGATGCTCCCATGCCTCCTGAGCAAATGCCTGTCCGTTTTCCGGTGCATCAATATGCTGCAATCGAACGACTTGGAAGTCCTCTTCTCCCTTCAACAATACCACAGAATCACCATCCTTGATTTTCACCACCTTTCCCTTCATCGAAGCTACAGCCTTTGAAGAGCTGGGCTTTTCAATTTTAGGAATCTGTCCATCGGAAAGGGTCAAAAAAGGCAGTGCTTTCCAGGCAGCAAAACCAATTGCGATCAATACTAATATAGGAATAAGCCATCTCATTAGGACCCGTATAGATGTTTGCCCCCGGTCCAACCTTTTTCTCCAAGGTACTGCTCGCCAGATTCAACTGCTCCATCTTCAATCTGAGTGCCCATCGAATCATTCCACCGATTTAAATAGCCAAAGAGCGCAATTACCCCAAGCATTTCCACTATCTCTCCATCATCCCAATGCTTTCGCAGATTCTCCGCTATCGCATCATCCACAGAATTAGGTATCGTAGAACTGGCCAATGCAAAATCCAAAGCAGCTCGCTCCGCATCCGAAAAGGCATCATGTGTTTTATAATCCCAAATATTAGCCAGTTGGGCATCCTCGGCGCCATAGCGTTCAGCAGCACGAATGGCATGCGCCTGACAGTATCGGCATCCTGCAGCATTGCTACTGATGTAAGCCATCATTCGTTTCAACGCACTTGTCACTCGACCCTTGTTTTCCATTACCGCCTTGTTCATCTCAATAAAGGCATAAGCAATTCTGGGCCGATGGTGCATGGTCTGAATACTATTAGGACAAAAGCCCAAAGTTTCATTGTAGAATTTGATCAGCTCCTGCAGCTGAGGATCTCCTTCCGGAGACTTGGGATTTACCAGTGGTGATTTCATTTTTTTTGTTGGATTACGGATTACGGATTACGGATTGTGACTAGCTTGACATCAGCTGTTGATCTTAAGCTTCCTCTGAGTTCTGCGCTATATAGTGGTCCAGATACTCTTCCAGATTTGGTTTGGGTACCAAACCACTCCAGCGCTCCACCATTTTATCCTGATTAATAATCACAATTGTCGGAACACTTCTGATTTGAAAGTACTGAGCAAGCTTCGGATTATAGGCAGTATTAACTTTTGCAATCACGGCACGATCACCATATTCCCGTGCAAGCTCGTCTACTATAGGCCCCATCACTTTACAAGGCCCACAACCATGTCCCCAAAAGTCAACCAGCACAGGCTTACCCGCGCCTCCCACATGTTCATTAAAGTTATCATCGCTAAGTTCCAATGCGACGATCTTTGGTTTTCGTTTCCAAAACATTCCTCCAATTTGATTGCAAATTAGGATTTTTTTTGGAGCGAAACGATCCCGGTCGCGGTACCGGCTTGCTCGTGCTCCACTTGTAGCCAGCACCTGCCTGCTTGTTCCTGCTCAGCGCCTGGCATCTCTCCGCAAGCTCCGAGCTACCATGCGCTGGCAGTCACTGGCGCATGCAGGCACCGTCTACCGCTGCGCCCGAGGCTATTTTGCACGGTAGGTTTTCCGTGCTTGGTTTTCACTGATTGTTGGGGTAAATCAGTAGTATCGACAAGAGTACTGGCCTTGCGGGATTTTGCATGAAGAAATTGGGCTTTGATAAAATCCCAATTTGCAGTCTTCAACGGTCGCTGAGCCAGAGCGGGTAAAAACTTATGACGGAGCCCTCGCCAGTCGCTGCCTTAATCCTTGCTCGTTAATCCTTGCACCTTGCTCCTTGCTCTTTACTCTTTACTCTTTGCACCCTGCTCCCTGCTCTTTACTCTTTACTCTTTACTCTTTACTCTTTACTCTTTGCACCTTGCTCTTTACTCCCAAATCATCCCCCTTGATCAATCTGCTTCGCCCATTGAACAATCGCTTTCCCTTCCTCACCGATGAAGACCTTACCCGGAGTAAGCCCCACTGTGCGTCCATCTTCATGTGGACGGGCTTCGTATACCTGTAGGCTTACAATTTCACCGGAGTCGCAGTAGCGAGTGGCAATTTGTGTAGCACAGCGACCGTATTCGCCCATCGGTAATTGCAGAATGCCTTCCCAGTCATTTTCATTGAATAGGTGTAGCAATTCTTCCTGGTAGGCGCGCTCAAAATAACGCAGTCCATATTCCATCACTTCGCCTGTCGCTTTATATTTCCAGTTGCCAAAAATCCAAAACTTTCTGGCGTCAATTAGCAGGTCCTGGTCTTTGAGGAATTCCAATAGGTGGACATATTCGTTGGCTGCTTTTTCTGGAGTTAAGATCATTATATCACTGTTTTTTTTGGTCAATTCTTTGTAGATAGCTGAATTGCAGTTGGGACTTTTCTGTCCAATGACACCACTCGCAACCACCTACCACAAGATAGGCAAGCTCAAAGCGGGCTTTGCGCAAGGCTTGGATTTGCAGCGTTTTATCCCAGATTCGCACATGTTTGATGGACATTCGTATCTGATCTGTATTGAGCAAAGCCTGAGCCAAACACAGAATAAGCCGACATGAAGCTCTGATCTGCCTCGAGTGCACTCATTGTCAAGGTGAAAATTGCGTAAATTGAGGCAAAATTTGAGAGAAATGATACACCTACCACCGGAGCAGCTCGGCTCCTTCTTTTTGGGAGCGCAGTATGATCACAGCGCTGATCAGATGACCAATGAAGTAGTAAACTATGATAGCCGTGATTTGACTACGCATGCTGTTTGCGTAGGGATGACCGGAAGTGGTAAAACAGGACTCTGTATTGGCTTGCTGGAAGAAGCTGCGATTGATAAGGTGCCAGCTTTAATTATAGACCCAAAAGGGGATATGACCAATCTGCTGCTGCAGTTTGAAGGCTTGCAAGGTTCGGATTTTCAACCCTGGGTCAATTTGGATGATGCCACTCGCAAAGGGATGTCCGTAGAGCAATATTCGGATGCTACAGCTGAGAAATGGAAGAAAGGATTGGCCGGATGGGGGCAGGGAGCGGATCGAATCCGACTCTTGAAAAACTCGGTGGACTACACCATCTATACACCTGGATCGGATTCAGGAGTGCCGGTAAATATTCTGGGATCCTTTGCCGCACCTGGAATCGATTTTGATTCAGATGCGGAAATGCTGCACGAGCGTATTCAGGGAACAGTTGCCGCTCTTCTTGGTATGATCGAAAGCAAAGCGGATCCGGTGCGAAGCAGAGAGGGAATCTTGCTGTCCAATCTCTTCGAGCATTACTGGAGACAGAATATTGACCTCGACCTGACCGCAATTATCAGAGGCGTGCAGGCCCCCCCGTTTAAGGAATTGGGCGTCTTTGATGTAGAGACCTTTTATCCGGAGAAAGATCGCTTTGAATTGGCGATGGCCTTTAATTCCCTCATGGCATCACCACAGTTTCGATACTGGTTACAAGGCGATCCGCTAGACATCGATCAGATGTACTTTACGGCTGAAGGCAAGCCGCGACATAGCATATTTTATATTGCGCATCTCTCGGATAGTGAGCGTATGTTTTTTGTGACACTCTTGCTAAACAGCCTGATCTCGTGGATGCGCAAGCAATCCGGTACTACAAGTTTGAGAAGCCTGCTTTACTTCGATGAGATTTTTGGCTACTTTCCGCCAACTGCAAATCCGCCATCAAAGCGACCACTATTGACTTTGCTCAAGCAGGCAAGAGCCTTTGGGGTGGGATCTGTCCTGGTGACTCAAAATCCTGTTGACATTGATTACAAGGGTTTGTCTAATGCAGGTACCTGGTTTATCGGAAAACTGCAAACGGAGCGAGACCAGCAAAGAGTGATTCAGGGCCTCGAAGGAGCAATAGCGGAATCCGGCACTAACGCAGATTTGGATTTTGGTCAATTGATTGCCTCCCTCAAGTCCAGGGTATTCCTGATGCATAACGTACATGAGGGAGAGCC
>JAHDEE010000071.1:0-12663 GCA_020629005.1 Chitinophagales bacterium | reverse complement strand
ACCAAGCGGAGAATGCGTCGCAAAGCCGCAGCTCAATTGGAAGCCACCAGAGAGGATCTTAAAGATCTCGAAAAGGACTACTTTGATCTGGAGCAAGAACTGAAATCCAGGTTGGAGGAAGTACGAAAGAAGTGGGACGCTGCTGGAGAAGAGATTTCGCACTACGAAGTAAAACCCAGAAGAACAGACGTAAAGTCCGACGGTGTTCTCTTGGTCTGGGAGCCGTTTTGGATTGAAGAACGGGGTGCCAGAGTGGCTGCGCGGAGACTTTGATTATAACCTTGTACGATATCATATTTACAAAGAAAAGCCTGCATCCATAAACCCTACTTGCATGTAATCTTGCATCCTATCTAAAATTGCTTTATATTCGATTTATAAGAAGCCACATTGTTTAGGGAATTCAATGTGGTGGGATTCACGCCTTTATATTTTATTAAGCACTCCTTTCAACAATCTAGAAGCAATCTGCTTCGCTGTGCTACGCGCCCTCTGCAATTTTCTTCTGCTTTTTTACACACTACCTTTCGAGTGCTGCAACCATTCTGTGCTCACTGCAAATGAAGTTTTGGGGAACACTCATGTATCAGGCCTATTGATAGGCTACTGTTACATGCAATACTGGATTTAAATAATATAAATCCTTAACAGGATTATTTTGTTCACTAAAACGCTGTGATATGTTGTCCCCAACTCTACCGTGTCACCTGTGCCAACCACGCAGGTTCAATTCCTTTTCTAACTTTATAGGAAAATTTTTACTCATCATAATTCCACTTGCCCTCATGTCTTCGCAGACATTGGGCCAGGACTTATGTGCTGATGCTTGTGATGAACCAGTCCCCTGTTATGACGTAGATTTAACAGCCGCATCTGATGCATATCAGCTGGCTTTTATTTCCGGAACGGGAAGCTGCTGTGCTAACTTACCTGTAAATCAGAACTGTGCTGAAATCAAGATTCAACTTGCGCCGGATGCAGAAGGCATTCAGGTCTCTTTTGATGTAGGACCTAACCAGTGCTCCATCAATGTATACGATGGCAGTTTAGGCTGTCCGACTCCGGAAGCAAT
Organism: Chitinophagales bacterium; assembly: GCA_020629005.1. GTDB lineage: Bacteria > Bacteroidota > Bacteroidia > Chitinophagales > UBA2359 > JAHDDV01. Next base: position 11,591 of record JAHDEE010000071.1, on the reverse strand, counting down.
TGATGCTGCTCCTCAGGTCTGTGATCCGATCTGCCCAGAACTAGACAACGGAATCGCAACCATACTCTTATGTAAACCTGGCTTCTTCAATGAAATTGGTTTTGGCTTCACTGGTATTCCGAAGCCAGGAATCGTACCTTCTCCAGTACTTTCTGAGGATTGTCAGGCTACTTTAACAGCTGTAAACATCGACAATCCCGTATGGTCTTCCCCGGACGATCTCAATTTGTCTCATCTGATAGATTGCAATCCACCGGGTGATGCTTGTGGCGAAACTGTCACATTTTCTTATCAAGGGCCATCCATCACTGATTGTGACGGGATAGTGTACCGCTACGAGGTTTCTGGCGTTGCTGCAGATGGCGCATGTGCTTCAGGTAACATTACCGGAAATGGTCAGGTGCTTGTTTATCCTGTATTTGCTATTGACAATATCTCGGCTGAATGCACAGATCCTTCATCTGATGAAGTGACACTCAGTCCAAATTTGAGTGGAGGCGGAGCTTCCTGTCCGCTTCTCTATGAGTGGACTCGTTCAAGCGACAACTCCGTAGTGGGGTCTGATCCCAACCTAACACTTAGTCCACAGGATGGTCAGGAATATTGTGTCTCCATACGCAGAAGCATAGAGGTGGATGCCTGTGCGGTAATTACTGCTTGTGCGGTAGCCACCGCTTCCTGTTGTGAGTTGCAGGTGTCTTGTCCATTAGAGAATTATCCTCCAGATGACCACACTTTCTATTACCAGTGCGCCGATGAGGTCCCAGCCTGTGCTGATGATCTGGACTCATTCAATGCCATTGACGCCTCTTCTAACATTGTGGAGTCTTGTGGGTTGGTTACTGTTTCATGTCTGGAGCAAGTGTTTGGAGATCCAGGTTTGGGATGCCCGAATGATGTACAGAGAATTCAAAGGACCTATACAATCACTGATGATGATACTGGCGAGTCCAGGCAGTGCGTTACCAATCTATACATAAAGGATGAAACCAGACCTGAATTGTCCGGTTGCCCAGTAGAAGCATTGGAACTCGAATGTGGAGCAGATAACAGCGATGCCATTCAAAATTGGCTAAATCTGGTGACCGCTACCGACAATTGTGGTGTCGCCATAGTCGAAAACGATTTTGATCCAGAAAATCTCGATGTTCTTTGCGAAGCGGATGAAGCAGGCTTGTTGATCACTTTCACTGCCACTGATGCCTGTGGAAATACGGCTACCTGTGAAGGAGAAATTAAACTTGTAGATACGCTCGCTCCGGAGCTGACTGGCTGTCCTGATTCTCCTCTGATACTCGAATGCGGTGACGATAACTCGCAGGTCATTTCCGATTGGTTATCTAACGTACAGGCTTCTGACCAGTGTCGAGGAGTTGTTCTGACTAACGATTTTGACCCTGGCAATCTAGCAGTGCTTTGCTCTGATGAAGAAGATGGCTTGTTGGTGACTTTCACTGCAACAGACGAGTGTGGAAAGACAAGCACCTGCTCAGCCACGATTAATCTGATTGACACCACAGAGCCAGACTTTACGCACTGCCCTGAGGAACCACTTATCTTAGTTTGCGGAGAAGACAATGAAGCGCTGATTTTTGAATGGCTTGACCAGGTAGGATCAGAAGACAGTTGTGGCGGGTCTTCCGTAGAAAATGATTTCGATGCCGATGAGCTACAGCCAATCTGTGCAGATGCGGAGCCCGGAGCAGGACTGCTAGTCACTTTTACGGCAAGCGACGCCTGTGGACTCACAAGTGAATGCCAGGGGGAGATTCGCCTGGTTACTTCAGCTCTTCCCACTCTATCGAATTGTCCTTCCGAGCCACTTGTGCTTGAATGTGGAGATCCTGCAAATCAAGGGCTGGCTCAAGAATGGCTATCGGCAGTTTCGGCCTCCGGCAGCTGCAGCCCCGCTGATGTACGACACAACTTTAATCCAGAAGACTTGTCAGTGCTCTGCTCCGGTGAAGAAACGGGACTTGTAGTCATCTTTACTGCAACGGACAATTGTGGTAATATTGCCACCTGCGAAGGAGAAATCAAGTTGATCGATTCGCTCGCTCCTGAATTAACTAATTGCCCCGAGGAGCCTCTACTGCTCGAGTGCGGCGCGGATAATACAGTCGTGCTTCAGTCATGGTTAGAAAGTGTCCAGGCCTCGGATCAGTGTAGACAGATAACTTTGACGAATGATTTTCAGGAAGAAGAACTAACCGCAATCTGTGAAGGAGAAGGTCTGCTGGTGCGATTCACGGCAACTGACGAGTGTGGCCGGACCTCAAGCTGCGAAGGCGAGATCCGTCTGTTGAATTCCACTCCTCCATACTTTACTTACTGTCATGAAGACAATGACCTGGTATTGGAATGTGGCGAGGATAACCAATCCGCCATCAATGCCTGGCTTGCACAGGTTACAGCAACCGATTTATGTAGTTCAGTTGAGGTAAGTAATGACTTTGATGCGGAAGATCTCAGCTCGATTTGTCAGGGACAAGAGGGCTTACTTGTTACATTTACTGCAGCAGATGAATGTGGCCTAACCAGAACTTGCTCGGCAAGGATATACCTTGTTGATACAACTAATCCTACATTTGACTATTGCCCGGAAGACAATCCGCTGATCCTCGAATGTGGGGAAGAAAATGAAATCGCCATACAAGAATGGATTGATGCTGTCACCGCCTCTGATGACTGCGGCTCGGTAACGATTGGAAACGACTTTTCCTCTGGCGACCTGCAGTCTATTTGTGCGGAAGGGCAAGGCTTGCTGGTGAATTTTACCGCTCGTGATGATTGTGGACTGACAGCTAGTTGTCAAGGCATTATCTACTTGTTAGATACAAGCGCTCCAAGCTTCGATCAAGAACTACTGCCCGCGGAAGAGATCACGGTCGATTGTAATGCTATTCCGGAACCTGCCATACTCACGGCTACTGATCTCTGCGATGGTGAATTGTTGGTTCAGCAAGGTTCGGAAGTTGTTTTTGGCAGTGGAGGGTGTGACGCTGAGTACACAATCCAAAGAACCTGGACCGCGGAAGATGAATGTGGCCTCACCGTAACTCATACTCAATTGGTACATGTAGAAAACGCCGGACCACCTCAATTCGATAATCCAGATGAACTACCTACGAATCAAACAGTCAGCTGCGACAATGTACCTGAGGCAGCCACACTAACTGCTACTGGCCTGTGTACTGCAGCACTAGTAACTTTCGTAGAAGAAAAGGGCAATATTATTTGCGCAGGCTCCTATACGTTGACTCGACTTTGGACCGCTACAGACCAATGCGGATCACAAACTACTCATCTGCAAACACTGATAGTGGAAGACAACATAGCTCCGCAATTTGATGGAGAATTACCTCCTTCCGAAGTCGTGCAGTCTTGCGATGTAGCAATAGATCACGCGACAGTACTTACGGCAAGTGATAATTGTGCCACCGGTGTCGAGGTGCAATTCCTGGAAGTTAGACTTGAGGGAGACGACAACTGTCCTGAGTCATATACGATCAGACGAATGTGGTCGGTAAGCGATGGATGTAACTCAAATTCCTATGAGCAAATTCTTCGTATAGAGGATAATGACGCACCAGAAATGGAACTGCCGGAAGTGTATAACTACAATACGGACCCAGGTGCCTGTGAGGCTGCTTTGGTCATCATAGATTTTCCGGAAGCGAGCGATAGCTGCGACCCAGACCCAAAAGTAGTTGCCACCAGAGCAGACGGTTTGAGTTTGTTTGATCCTTATCCGGTTGGATGCACCATTTTAGATGTTGTAGCTTCGGATAACTGTGGGAATGCACTGCCATTACAGACTCAGGTTTGTATAACAGATAACCAACCACCGGAATTCCTTACTTGTCCAGACAATATTTCCAGTTGTAATTCTATAGCAACCTGGGAATTGCCGGAAGTGGAGGATAATTGTGAAGCATGGATTACAGACGTAAGTCATGTGTCCGGCGCAGAATTTCCACTTGGCGAAACAGAAGTAACCTTAACAGTTACAGATGCTCAAGGCAATAGCAATACCTGTAGTTTTTTAGTTATCATAAATCCAATGACTGTCAATATACTGTCATCGAATTATGAAGGCTATGGTGTGCGATGCCGTGGTGGCAGCGATGGTTGGCTGAGGGCGATGCCTTCGGGTGGTCATGGGCAAGAAAGAACTTACCAATGGAGCAACGGTCTGGAAACAGCGCTGATTGAAGACTTGCCTGCTGAGATGTATGAAGTGATGGTGACTGATGAAGAAGGCTGCCAAACCTTTGCGGCTCGAATGGTGACTGAGCCAGTCGAATTAACTGTTCAGGAGCAGATAGAAGAAATTCTCTGCCCGCCACCAGCTGAAGGATCTACGGAACCAGACCAAGGTGGAAGGTATAGCTTGACACCCCAAGGGGGCGCCGGAGGTTACCAGTACTACTGGGCCAGTGAAGTTTCAGGCTTTGAAGATCCTGGCACCGCAGAGCTCAATGTGCTACAAGGAGGGACTTATTACTTCACAGTAACAGATGCAAACTTGTGTTATGTGATTGGCCAAGCAGATTTTGAGATGCCAACTCCCATCGTGGCTGAGGGCAATCAGGAAAGCGGCTCTGAAGGATCAAGTGGAAATATTCTTCCGGTCTATTACAACGCAGAGGTGATCGAAATCAGCGGTGGCTCTGGCGACTATCTCTTTGATTGGGATCGCAGTGGATATGTCAGATATGATGTCGACAATCAATATGGTGAGCAGGGAGAAACACTCAATATTCTGTACGCTGATGATGCAGAATGGGTTGTGACTATCACAGACATTAACGGCTGTCCAGGAGAATTAATATTCAGCAATGATTCCGGTGGGGGAGGAGGTAATCCTTCTGTATCAGACGCAGGTAACATTCTCGACATTGACTACGTCTCGATTACTGGACAAAGTAGCGATGGAAATCCTGGAGGATCAATAGACCTCACCGTAGTCGGTGGTACAGAGCCATATATTTTCCTATGGTCTGGGCCTGGCTATAGCAATGGTCCAAGCCCTAACCTCGAATACATAGGCAATCTGGACTATGGCTTTTATGAAGTGACGGTTACGGATTCTGGAAGCCCACAGCAAACCACGGAAGGATTCTACTGGGTGCCTAAGGATCGACGTGCGGGTCGCTTGAAGGCTAGTGAGAGATTGCAAGAGCAAGATTTGTTAATCTCGGCCAGTCCAAATCCGTTTTCCTCTTCAACGAACATTACTGCTTGGATCGCTGAATCTGGGAATGTCAGAATAGAACTTTTGGATTATCAAGGAAGACTTGTAAATGTGTTAATGGATACAGAACAAGAATCCGATCAATTGATAAGCTTTGAATTGGGTGCAGGCCAATATGGCTTGAGCGCCGGAATGTACATAGTCAAGGTAGTAGGAATTCGCAATTCGTCTGCTATAGTAAAAGTGGTGCTGGTAGACTAGAAAATTGTGAATCATATTTGGGAAAGGAGGCGCCAGCGATGGCGCCTCCTTATACACTGAGAACAACACGGGAACAACTATTAACACTATTGCTAGGCAAACTAATTATGTTATGATTTAAGGGGGCAAAAGAAAGGGTTCTCGCAAGAGAACCCTTTCTACTTTGTACGCAAATTCAGGGAACACATCGTTTACGCATGTGCTGTTTCAACTGCCGGCTATTGCAGATTAGCAACACATTTTTGGCTCTTTACCTACAGGTACAGATTTCGTCAATATTGTTACCCCCAAAGCAGTATTTTTTTTTGAAAAAATCTGGAGCGAAGCTGTCTCCTTCGTGAGAAACGGCTTGCCCGTGCTCCACTATTATTCGGCACCTGTCTGCTGGTTCCTGCTCAGCACAGGGCATCTCTCCGCAGGCTCCGAGCTACCCTGCGCTGGCAGTCACTGGCGCATACAGGCACCTCATACCGTTTCGCCCGGGGCTATTTTGCACTGCCTCTGGTACTAGGAGCAAGGAGCAAAGAGCAAGGAGCAAGGAGCAAGGAGCAAGGAGCAAGGAGCAAGGAGCAAGGAGCAAAGAGCAAAGAGCAAAGAGCAAAGAGCAAGGAGCAAAGAGCAAGGAGTCTTAATACGCGTCTCCATAAGGCCGGAGGCACATGTAAGATACATTATACTGCTTGTCTGGCTGGATGTATAGGTAGTCACTTTGCTTGAGGTTGTAGCCGCTAAGGCGATAGCCTTTTTGGCTTTCCACAAGTGTCAGCTTAGAGAGCCGCTCAAAGTCGTCGTGATGGGTTTTGCGGAATTCTACAGCCCATTGTAGGTTGCCCCGAAAATCGTATCGGTAGAGCTGTGGTGGCTCATTGTCATTTAGGTGCGAGAGCTTGAATCTGCCCTGTTCGAATTCCAGCACTTGATCAAAGTCCTTGTCTTGATCCCTATCGGCCAATTCCTTGCCGAATATAGGCCTTATAGAGTAACCGCATTCAGATAGCTGCATGGCTGGCATCTTGTAATACCAATTTTCGTAGAGCAAGACCATGATAACTGCTAGTGCCAGTACTGCAAGCCAGAAACTTATTGTAGACCTATCCATGTCTTGAATTTTCATGTGCCAATTGCAACAGTATGTGCAGAGAATGAGTTCAAGATAGCACAACGAAAACCAAAAACGCGCCAGATTAAAGCCTGCAAAATAGCCTGGATAGAAACGGAAATGCAAGTGCACTGAGCGCGCTGTATGCGCCGCTGATGGAGGCTCGCCCTCAAGGCGAGACTACAGCAGCGGATGCAGACAGCAGCGAAGGGTACTTGCATTGAAGTGGATAGCCAGTAGACCCTCAACGCGTAGGAGTTACGCTTCGCTCCAAAATAAAAAAATCATCAAATCAGGCATTTTTGACAGCTTGTTCCCAGCTTACTTCTTTAAGGGCAGAGAATCAAAATCAGACAACTTTTGATTCCCAATCCCTTAAGAAGAGTCGGCGCTGTTCGTTTGTTTTGCTTCGAAAATAAATCTTAACTTCGCCGGCAAAATTGCTAGCATGAATATACTGACTCTGAACTGTGGTTCTTCGTCGATAAAGGCGGAGGTGATAAACACAATTGCCTGTAAGAGGTTGTTGTCTATGAAGGTAGAGCGGATGCAGGAAAAGCCGATTTTGCGCTTTTCTGGTGATGATTCGCAAGAGCAGGTAGAGGGGGATTTTGCTGCGGTTCTTCGTGCTGCATTGGAAAAATTAAAAGCCCGACTTGGCGAGCAAGAGCTCTCCGGTATAGGTCACCGGGTTGTGCATGGGGGATCTGATTTTGAAGAGGCGGCCTTGATTGATGCTGCGGTGGAAGAGCGCATTGCACAGCTGAGTAAACTTGCGCCGTTACATAATCCAGTTAACCTGGAGGGCATTCGAATTGCGCAGGAGTTGTTTTCGGAAGTGCCGCAGGTGGCAGTATTTGACACTGCTTTTCATCAGACCTTGCCCAAACGAGCAAGGACTTATGCGATACCGCAAGAGCTTGCCGAAAAACATCAGATTCGCAGATTTGGCTTTCATGGTACGAGTCATTCCTATGTTTGTAAAAAGGCCGCTGAACATCTGCAGGCTGAGTTGCGGGAATTGAGAATCATTTCTTGTCATCTGGGTAATGGTTGCAGTCTGGCGGCGGTAGAATATGGTCGATCTATAGAGACCAGTATGGGAATGACGCCTCTGGAGGGATTGGTGATGGGAACTCGTTCGGGTGATTTAGATCCGGGTGCGATCCTGCATTTGATGCAAAGCGAGCACATGGATGCTCAGTCTATTGATGATTTGCTAAATCGGGAATCTGGTTTGCAGGGTATTGCGGGCTTGAGTGATATGCGAGATATTATTGCGCGTTCCACCGAAGGCGATGATGAATCGAGATTGGCTTTGCAGGTATTTACGCATCGGGTGCGCAAGTATATAGGTGCTTATGCCGCTGTGATGGGTGGGGTAGATGCGATAGTTTTTACAGGCGGTATCGGAGAGAATAGTGCTGTGGTCAGGCATCGGGTGAGTCAGCGGCTGGATTTTCTGGGTGCAATAATCAACGAGGATAAGAATCATGATGTGGCTCTGAGCAAGGGCCAGGCAGTGGTGGATTTTTCAATGAATCACAGTCGGGTAAAGCTATTGACAATCCGTACGGATGAACAATTGGAAATTGCGCAGCAGACAGCCAAGGTTGTAGCAGAGAAGAATAAAGTGAATCAAATTCCGACTATACCTATCGCGGTTTCGGCTCGTCATATGCACATCACTCAAGAGACACTGGAGCAATTGTTTGGAGAAGGTTACCAGCTTACCGAGCGTAATCCACTTTCGCAGCCTGGTCAGTTTGCAGCTAATGAAACAGTGGCTGTAGTTGGACCCAAAAATCAGATTGACCGTGTAAGAATACTTGGGCCTTGCAGACCTAAAAATCAGATCGAGATATCCAGGACTGATGAGTTCTTTCTTGGAATAGATGCGCCGGTACGAGAATCGGGAAAGACGGAAAATACACCAGGTTGTAAAGTTGTTGGTCCTGCTGGCGAAGTGATGTTGACCGAAGGGGTAATTTGTGCATGGCGACACATACATATGACACCGGAAGATGCTGCCCTTTTTGGTGTTGAAGATCGGGATATAGTGGAAGTAGAAGTATCGCAAGGTGATCGAGCCTTGACATTTGGTAATGTACTCATCCGAGTTTCGCCCAAGTACAAATTGGAGATGCATATTGACACAGATGAGGGAAATGCAGCGGAACTTTCTCGAGGTGGCGCCGCCGGTGCGCTGATTAGCACGGAAGGCAGTGCGAAGTTGCAAAAGCGTAGAATGTAAACCCAAAAAAGAAGTGCACGGAGCCAGGAAAATTCTGACTCCGCGCATCTTTAAACCCAATAACTAATTAAGTCAACGCACAAACTTTATTGCTTCTGAACTATTATCCGGGCCTTTGATTTCCAGGATGTAAGTTCCGCTTGGAAGTGATTGTAAGCTCTTGAGGTGGATACTGCTCCTTTCTCCTTCACCTACGTTGATTGATTGTTCCTCGATCTGTTTTCCATCGACCGTGTAGCAGGTGATGTTGAACTTTGCGGCTTTAGCTGAAGAGACATTTACCCATGCAAGTGAAGGTTGAATTTCCAGGCTAACATTCCAATCCGGATGTTCGTTTTTCATTCGTCCTGCTCTCCTCTTTAAAGGCACCCAATAGAAACCTTCAGTTACTTGTCCGTCTGCGCTGGTCACGGTCACTTCGTATAGTCCGTTGTCCAGACCGCTAATATCTTCAGTCGTAGCAGTGAAACTCCCGGGCCCAGACCACTGATAGGTGTAAGGCTGCTCGCCACCTACCACTGTGATATCGATTGCGCCATTAGAATTTTGGGCTCCGGGAGAATAACCACTTGCCGTTTCAGGGCTTATAACAAAACTATCTATGTCGAGAATTGTGCCGGTGGATGCTACGGATTCGTTTCCACCTCCATAGCCGGAATCATTTGTAAAGCCTTGCTCGAATACGATACAACCATTGGCATCTGTGACGAACATGGACCACTCAGCATCATCGGCATAGATGATGTTTATGTGCTCGTCAAAGTCGCTATCCGGATTTCGGTCTACTTCCCAACGCACATAGCCCGTGCGCTCTGTGTCATATTCATATGGGGGAGTTCCTCCGACTATTGTAATTTCATGTGCGTTGTAGTAATCTGGCAGAATATTGCCTGAATCACCTTCATCCGTGTTCATTGAAGTGCCTTCCCATTCAAATGGTGGTGGCATTTCGATGTTGAAAGTAGCTCTGCATGAACAGCCATTTGCGTCTGTAACTGTTGCTTCGTATTCGCCTTCTGGAAGGTCGATTTGCGGACCAGTCATGGTCAGGCTGCTAGTTGGTTCGTTTAAGGAAGTTCCTGAGTAACTATAAGGAGCGGTTCCTCCGGCCGCCAGGAATTGGAAGCTGCCGAGGTTTGTTGTTGGGTCTGCACCTTCTTCGGGACAAGGTACATCTTCGACCAGGAATTGACAGCTGAGCGCAGGTGGTTGTGCAATTGCCGCACTTAAAGATACCGAACAACCGGCCTCATCGCTTACCGTTACCTGATAGATTCCTGCTGTAACATCCATTAGCAGCGGGCCACTGAAACCGTTATTCCAGGAGTAAGTTAATTCACCGATACCACCGCTGGCATTGACCATCACTTCTGCATCGTCATTTCCATAGCAAGAAACGCCGAATCCATTGTAGTTGGTCTGGGTGATTTCCGCAACGATTGGGTTGTATCTTACTTCAAAGGTGCATACTGTTGTATTGCCACTTGCGTCGGCAATTACGATGGATACCTCCGTAGTTCCTATCGGGAATACTGATCCGCTTGCATGACTAATCGACACGATGGAGGCTTCGCAATTGTCTCTGAACTGTATCGCTTCATAGCTCACATTAGGAGAACAGGAGTCTATATCTGATGGACAAGAAAGTAGTTCTGGTGCTTCCCGATCCTGGACCACTATCGTAGTTCGTTTGATAACTTCAAAGCCACAATCATCAATTGTCCAGATAATTGTTGTACTGCCAATTGGGTAGGGATCGGATACTGCTAATCCGTCGGATCGGCTGACTTGTAGTTCGATGGAGTCGTTGCAATTATCGGTGAATGCCGGAAGTCCCACTTCAGCACTGGCTGTGCAAAGGCCAGGATCAGTTTTTAAGACCGGAAAGTTAGGTACAGACTCAAAGACTGGTGGTATTGTATCTTCTACACTGATGATCTGGTCTACTGTCGAACAGTTACCGCTACCTTCTCCGCAATCACAGATTTCGTAGGTTCTAATGATAATCAGCTCATCGTTGTTGCAGCCGGAAGCCATGTTTGAATAGTCGCTTAGGTGCCTTACGAATAGGCTGCTATTAGTGCAGTTATCATCCAGACCTTGTACCACGGTAATATCAGGCTCTGGTATATCACTTGCGCACTGCAGGTTCAATTCTTCTAGTTCAACAGCCGAAGGTGCTGTTGTATCTTCCGCGATAAGTGTTTGCTCAACAATGATGCAATTTCCATTGTCCTCTCCACAATCGCAGACCTTGTATCTTCTTCGTAGCACTAGTGGTTCTCCTAGACATCCACTCGCGAGATTACTGATTTCCTGGTCTAGTGTTACGGAAATTGATTCGCTACAGTTATCTGAAAGTCCGGTTACTGCTGAGAAATCAATAGCAGGGAAATCACTTTCGCATTGCACAAATACATCTTCCGGTGCTATTGCTTCCGGAGCTGTTTGATCTTCAATGATGATTTGTTGTTCTACAGTCGTACAGTTATTTGCACAATCGCAAACTCTATAGCTTCTCGTGATAATGCTTGCATCATCTAGGCATCCGGAACCACCTGAAGTAGTTTCTCCAAGATAACTAACCTCTAATAATCCATCGCAATTGTCGCTTTCTCCCACGACTACGGATGTATCTGGCACGGGAATTTCAGATGCGCACTGAATTAGTATTGATTCAGGGTTACTGGCATTTGGTGCTTCGTTATCGTCGATGGTGTAGGTATATGTCCAATCATGTGCATTTCCTTCGCAGTCGGTATAGGTCCATACGTATGCTA
>JAHDEE010000070.1 GCA_020629005.1 Chitinophagales bacterium | reverse complement strand
ACGATCCGGATACCCCGCTTCTATCGCGGCGGAGGGGCAGTGCAAAATAGCCCGGATGGAAGTGGAATGCAGGTGCCAGACAGGGGACTGAGTGTGCTGCTGAAGGGGGCTCCGACCTTAGGAGGAGACCGCTGCAGCAGATACACGAAGCCCCTGAATGGTACCTGCATTGGAACGGACAGCCGGACTGCAGTAGGCGCGAAGGAGAAATGCTTCGCTCCTAATAATCAAAGAGATCTAATTTCGGTTTGGCTAACAAGACCGGAGGCAACTATTCAAAAGTAGGTTAGCTAGTGCCTTGGGGCCAAGGTCCTTCGATGATTGTTGCTCATTGGCTTGAGCCATCAAAACAAAAGAGGCCCGACGCATCCGCCGGGCCTCCTCAGAAGGTCAAAGATTTGTTGATTTGCTATTATCCTCCAAAATCATCGAAGGAGATATTTTCTTCCGGAACGCCAAGCATATCCAGCGTTTTGATTACGGATTGGTTCATCATTGGAGGGCCGCAGAAATAATATTCTATCTCTTCTGGTTCTTCGTGATTCTTCAGGTATTCATCATGACATACGGACATGATATAACCTTTGAAGCCATCTCCTTCATCATCGATATTCTCCTTAATGTTCCAGTTATCTTCCGGCAGCGGGTTATCCAATGCCACATAGAAACGGAAGTTTGGAAATTCCTTTTCGATGGCTCGGAACTCGTCGATGTAAAAGAGCTCTCTTCTTGTTCGACCACCATACCAGAAAGACACTTTTCGGTCTGTGGTTTTGAGTGTGTGGAAGAGATGGAAAATGTGCGAACGCAGCGGTGCCATACCAGCACCACCACCGATGTACACCATTTCCTTTTTGGTCGGCTTGATGAAGAACTCACCGTAAGGACCAGAGATGGTCACCTTATCTCCTGGCTTACGAGAGAAAACATAAGAAGAGCAGATACCAGGATTTACATCCATCCAGGTATTTTTTGCACGATCGAATGGCGGGGTTGCGATACGAATATTTAGCATCACAATGTCACCCTCAGCCGGATGATTGGCCATGGAATAGGCGCGGAAAATGGGCTCCTCATTTTTCATTTTGAGTCCCCACATCTTGAACTTGTCCCAGTCACCTCGATATTCTTCCTGTACGTCGATGTCCTTGTAATCCACCTCCAAAGCGGGTACGTCGATTTGGATATAACCTCCGGATTCGAAGTCCAGTTCCTCACCTGGAGGAAGTGATACAACGAATTCCTTAATGAAGGTAGCCACGTTGTCGTTAGACTTTACAGTGCATTCCCATTTCTTAATTCCGAAGATTTCTTCCGGAACGTGGATTTTCATGTCGCCACGTACTTTCACCTGGCAGGCCAGTCGCCAATGCTCCTTGGCCTCTTTTCTGGTAAGGTGGTTTAGCTCGGTTGGAAGCACGTCTCCACCGCCTTCGGTAACCTGGCACAAACACATGGCACAGGTTCCTCCACCTCCACAGGCGGAAGGCAGAAAGATGTTGCGCTCTGACAAGGCGGTAAGCAGGGTAGCTCCCGGACTGGTAGTCATTGGCTTATCTTCATCACCATTGATTACGATTTCTACATCGCCGGAAGGCATCAATTTGGCTTTGGCAAGCAGCAGGACACTCGTCAACAAGAGCATCAAGAATAAGAATGCCAAAACACTACCTAATATCGTAAAGGCCATTAGTCCTTTTTTAATTTTTCAAAATCGGGCTTCAGCTTAGAGGCTGATTCCCATAAAACTCATGAACGCTATACCCATTAGGCCAGTCACGATAAAGGCAATTCCAAGGCCTCTCAGTGCTGGTGGAACATGTGAATAGCGGAGCTTCTCTCTGATCGAAGCGAGTGCGATGATGGCGAGGAAGAAGCCGAAGCCAGATCCAAGACCGAATACAATAGCCTCTCCAAAGTCATACTCCCTCTGTACCATGAACAGCGAGCCACCCAGGATAGAGCAGTTTACGGTGATCAGGGGCAGGAAGATTCCCAGGGAATTGTAGAGAGAGGGAGAAAAGCGCTCAATGATCATCTCTACCAGCTGCACCATAGATGCGATTACCGCAATAAATGCAATGAAGGTGAGGAATGTTAGGTCCACATTGGCCATGGACGGATGTAGCCATTCCAATGCTCCTTCTTCCAGCAGATAGGTTCGAAACAGCCAGTTGACTGGAGCGGTGATGGCCAAAACGAAAATTACGGCCAGACCAAGTCCGACTGCTGTCTTCAATGTTTTGGATACAGCCAGGTAAGAACACATGCCCAAAAAGTAGGCAAGTACCATGTTCTCAACGAAGGCAGATCGTAGAAAAATGTTTATATATTCCATCTTACGAAAATTTCAAATTTTGCAAAGCCTCTCCTAGGAGATGTCTACTAGTTCTGGCTTACGAGAACGCTGCCACCAAATAATCAAACCAATGACAAACATTGCGGCGGCAGGTGTTACCATCACCCCATTGTTCATGTAGCCCATGTCATACATAAACTGTGGTATGATTGGATATCCCAGGAGATTTCCGGCGCCAAACAATTCACGCAGTGCAGCTACAATGATTAGAATCGCCCCATAACCGAGGCCGTTTCCGATGCCATCCAGGAATGCCGGCCAGGGTTTGTTAGCCATGGCGAATGCTTCCAGTCGCCCCATCACAATACAATTTGTGATGATCAGACCGATGAAGACCGACAGCTCTCTTGATATTTCGTAGGCGAATGCCCGCAGAAACTGATCTACCAGAATTACCAGAGAGGCAATCACGACCAGCTGCACGATCATACGGATACGAGGTGGTATTCCTTTTCTCAGAATAGAAATGGTCAGGTTTGCAAAAGCACAAACGAAGACCACACAAACAGAAAGAACAAATGCCGGCTTGAGCTGTGTAGTAACAGCCAGCGCCGAGCAAATACCCAGTACCTGAATGGTGATTGGGTTATTTTCGTCCATCGGATCACTCAGTAGTTTCCGATTCTTTTTGGATAGTAAGGGCTCCCGAACTTTTGCGGGAGCTTCAGCTACTTCACTCATCTTCAGAATTTATTGATTAACCCTGCAACCCTTTGGAAGAAACCGCGAGATGCCGTGGGTAAGCTGTTTTTAATTTTTCTTGCCAAAGTAAGCCAGATAACTCTTGACTCCCTTTCTGATCATATCTTCTACACCATCACCTGTAATGGTAGCTCCAGACATGCCATCTACAATGACATTGCTTTTGGAAAGGTCATTGCCCTTTCCTTTCAGCACATCGATTGAGACAAATTTCCCGGATGCATCGTAAAGACTTCTACCTTTAAACTGATCCTGAAACCAGGGCTTGGTAATCTCAGCTCCCAATCCCGGAGTCTCCCCCACGTGATCAAAAACTGCTCCCGCAACCGTCTTTTTAGATTCATCCAATGCTACATAGCCTGAAATTGCATCCCAAAGGCCAGCTCCGTAGAGTGGAATGATGTAATTCTTCTTGCCATCTTTCTCGTAGATATATAAGGGCAATTGCTGATCGCTTTCGCTCTTTTTGTACTCTTTCCGTAGCTCAATATCTTTAGCCAATACCCCTTCGATCACTTTGCCAGAAGGGCTGATGATCAACTCCTTAATGGATTGATCATATAAATCCTCCACCTTAGCTTTGTCTGGCTTTGGCATCACACTCGCAAGAATCGACTGCTTCATTTGTAGTTCTTCCTGCTTGAGCTGCATTGGCTTTAGACCGGTCGCAACTGCTGCCAGCGACACCGCAACAATCAGTGTCATGATAGTGGCATAGAGGAATGTGTATCCGTTGGTATTAATGTCCACGTGCTAACCTCCTTTTGATATTAGATTGAATGACATAATTATCGATCAATGGTGCAAATACATTGCAGAACAAGATAGCCAACATCCAGCCTTCCGGGTATGCAGGATTCATTACCCTAACAATGATACCACAAACTCCGATCAAGAATCCGTAAATCCACTTTCCCGTGTTGGTTTGAGCGGCCGTCACCGGATCCGTAGCCATAAAGGCCATGGCAAAGAAGAAGGAGCCCATGATATAGTGGTAGTACCAAGGCACTGCAAAAAACGGATTGGCTTCAGGCAACTTCAGCATGCTTACAGAGATAAACTCTCCGCCAAGGTTTAGCAAAAGTCCCATTACGGCTGCTCCGATAATCATGGAAAGCATAATTCTCCAGCTTGCAATTCCCATACCGATCAGCATCAATGCACCGATGATTATGGCAGGCTTGCATGTCTCACCAATAGAGCCTGGAATGGTTCCCCAAAACATTTCTGATACCGTATACTGACTCAGTACATTGCTCCAGCCGCCCTTGGCGGCAAGCGCCAGAGGTGTGGCGCCCGAGAAACTATCTACCAATGCCTGACCGGCTGGTGCGCCTAAGCCAAGCATGCTATTTATGAAATTTGGGGCATTCTCTACCACCCAGACACTGTCTCCGGATATCTCGGTGGGATAGGCAAAGAATACAAATACCCTGGCGAGCAGGGCGATGTTAAGCGGATTCATACCTGTACCGCCAAAGGCCTCCTTTCCTATGATCACTGCGAAGGCAGTTGCAATAGCCACCATCCACAAGGGTACTGCGGGCGGCATGATCAAGGGTATGAGCATACCAGATACCAGGAAACCCTCCTCTACCGCATGGCCGCGCTTGGCAGCGAAAATGAATTCGATACCCAGTCCCACTAAATTGGCCACCACGATTATGGGCAGCATCTGGAACATACCGAAAAGGAACTTGGTGAACAATCCTTCACCTAATCCCTGCATCATGCCATGAGCAGCATAATGCTGATGTCCAATATTCCACATTCCAAACACCAAAGCCAGCTGCATAGCCACTACCACCATAAACATGGTACGCTTGAGGTCCATTCCATCGTGGATATGAACTCCGCCCGAGGCTTTACTTACGTGATTGGGTTTGTATAGAAAGGTGTGAATTGCGTCGAAGGTAGTGTGCAGGTACTTATTGTCCTTCACTTTCTCTTCTATCGCGTCTAATTGATTTCTTAAGAACTGCATATTGATCGATGATCGTTTTTTCAATTGCTTTGGTCAGTCCAGCGGATTAACCTTGCTCCATGATAGTCTCCATACCTTCGGCAAGTATTTCCTGCATTCGGGTTTTGGAAGGACAAACAAATTCGCAGATGGCCAGGTCCTCTTCCACAACTTCGTAGATACCCAGGCCTTCCATTTGGTCGAAATCATTGTATAAGATCGACTTAAGCAGCTGCATTGGGTATAGGTCCATTGGCAGCACACGCTGATACAAACCGGTATTTACAAAGGCTCGAGGCTCTCCGTTGGTGTTGGTATTGACCTTATACTCTTTGTTTGGTCGAAGAAACCCAGAGAAGGAACGAGACAAGCTTGGTCTTGCATAACTTGGGAACAACCAGCCAAATAGCTCGTATTGATTTCCTTCATCCAACACCGATACGGCATTCTGGAAATAGCCAACATGTCCATCGGCTCCTACCCCATTGCCGCTCAATGCTGAGCCAGAGATAACGCGAACATTGTCACCATTAAGGTTGTCTTTCAACATTCCAGCGATGCTAGCCCCAATGTAGGTTCGCACATAGCCGGATTGCTTTACAGCCCCGCCTACGGAGATCAAACGCTCCGTATTAAAGCGACCGCCTACGGCTCTACCCAGCGCCACTACATCCTGCACATTCAAGGTCCAGACAATATCGCCTTTGTTGATAGGATCGATATGGTGTATCTGTATGCCAACATTACCGGCAGGGTGCGGCCCTGAGAAGCTGTTCACTTCCACTCCACTTAGTGAAGGAGCACTTTGCCCCGGTCCCGTGTTGTAATGAACTTTTCCACTAGTTAGCTTCTTAAGCACCTCAAAACCAGTGGCCAAATCGTTTCCACTTTCCTTTATTGCAAAAGCCAGATTTGGTGCCAGTGGACTGGTATCAAAACCACTTACAAAGATATTTTTTGGAATCTCATCGATTTCTGCGATGACATTGAAAGGTCTCTGTCGGAAAAAAGGCCAGCAACCATTGTCGAGCAGAAACTTCACCAAATCCTCGCGACTTGCTGTTGAAGGGTTGATGCTTCCGAGATCTCGGTATTCCTGCTTTCCATCAGCAAGAATCAGAATCTCGGCAATGGCCCGACGATCACCTCTTCGAACTTCCACAATTTCCCCACTAACCGGAGATGCATATTTGATCTCAGGACGTTTCTTATCAAAAAACAAGGTATCCCCTGCTTTTACCTCGTCACCCACAGTGACAACAACCTTGGGAATTGGAGAGAGACCTTTAAAATCTGTCGGCTTGACAGAGAAGGTCGATGAAGTGAAATTGGATAGGATTTCTTCCTTGGGAGAGCCTACAATTTTGATGTCAAAGCCTTTTTTGAGCTTGATAGTTCTGCCCATTACTTAGATATGTTAATTGTCAGCAATTTAAGACTGCAAAACTACACTATTATCCAGACTTTAAGGTAGCAATAGTCCAAAAAAGCGAGTAGTCAGCCAGTGCTTTGCTGTTTATTGTCTTACAGATTCTTAAGGACCCTAATCTGAGTCCCGAAAAGGCTGCTCACAAATGGCAAGAGCAAAGCACTGACATTGATAATTCGATTATACACGTTGCAATACCATGGCAGAAGCACCTCCTCCACCATTGCAAATTCCGGCACAACCCACTTTTCCTTCTTTCTTCTTCAAAACAGAAATCAAAGTGCAAAGGATACGTGCTCCTGAAGCACCAATTGGATGTCCAAGAGATACCGCTCCTCCAAATACATTCACTTTCGAGGCGTCCAACTCCAACAATTGATTGTTGGCCATCGCTACACAAGAGAATGCTTCGTTGATTTCATAGAAGTCAACATCCGCGGCACTCAGTCCTGCCTTAGCAATTGCCTTAGGAATAGCCTTAGAAGGAGTAGTAGTAAACCATACCGGCTCCTGAGCAGCATCCGCATAACCCAAAACCTTCACAAGCGGAGTAGCACCTGTTTTCTCCACCATTTCAGCACTCATCAACACAACAGCCGCAGCCCCATCATTGATCTTGCTGGCATTTACAGCCGTCACCGTACCGTCTTTCTGAAATGCAGATCGCACAGTCGATACTTTGTCAGGTCTAAAACGCTTCGGTTCATCATCTTCCGCCACTACAACTGGCTCTCCTCTTCGTTGAGGGATCGTCACTGGCACAATCTCCAGGTCGAAATTCCCCTGTTCTATCGCCTCACCTGCACGCTTATAGGATTCCACTGCATAGGCATCCTGATCTTCCCGGCTGTACTTATATTCTGCCGCGCAAATCTCCGCCACGTTGCCCATCATATACTTCTCATACGGATCCTGCAATCCATCACGAACAATCGCATCCAGCATCTCCGCGTTTCCGAATCGCATCCCACCTCTTCCTTTTGGAATATAATACGGAGCACGACTCATGCTTTCCATACCGCCTGCCACCACACATTCTGTATCACCTGCCAAAATGCTCTGAGCACCCATCATAATAGCCTTCAATCCCGAAGCACAAACCTTATTGATGGTAGTACAAGGAGTATCCTTATCAAATCCTGATTTCAATGCCACCTGCCTTGCCGGAGCCTGCCCAACGTTAGCCGTCAAAACATTCCCCAAAATCAGCTCATCCACCATCTTAGCGTCTATGCCGGCGCGCTCCACGGCAGCCTTCACCACAGTCGTACCCAAATCCAGCACATCTACCGCTGCAAGACTACCATTAAAGGCACCAATCGGCGTTCGGGCCATAGAGACGATAAATACTTCTCTCATTTTATTCTGTTTGATTTATTGATTGCATCCATTTGCGAGCGCAAAGATAAGGCTTTTGACCGGGGAAATTGTCCGTAGGTCTATTCGCATTGTGTTTAATGGCTGGTTCACCTAATGCAAAAAATCCGTTTGATGAATTTGGAGCGAAACAGATCCCATCGCGAAACTGGCTTGCTCGTGATCCGTTCTTATGGGCTACCTGCCTGCTGGTTCCTGCTCAGTGCCTGGCATCTCTCCGCAGGCTCCGAGCTACCATGCACTGGCAGTCACTGGCGCATGCAGGCAGCCCATACCACTACTCCCGAGGCTATTCTGACAGGCCTCCCCCACGTGGATACAAGACCTTGGCATGTTTACCTTTTTCAGAATATTCGTTTTATAAGTGAGAGCAGTGATCTCACAATAGGAGAAGCCAGACAAACCCTTGAATGCAAAGGTGTCCTGGCATCTGCTTTCAAAATCCCTTTTGTATACCTGGAAAATTGAGGAAGATGAAAACAGGAAGTTTATTGGACCAGTACCTAAATGGATTTAGAAGCATGAGCATCGACCCAACAAGTGGCCAGGAATCTCAAAATAATATCGCTAGAAAAATTGGAAAGAAATTGCGCTTGGCCAGGAGAGCAGCCGGACTTACGCAAGCAGAACTGGCAGAAAGGACCGGCACCAAAAAGAGCTACATCTCTAGAATTGAAACCGGTAAGTCTGATATCAGAATTAGCACCTTCGAAAAGTTGATCGAACAAGGGCTTGGCAAGTCATTGATTATTACACTGAGGTAGTGCCTTGGGCACTAGTGCTACGCAAACGAAATATGCACCACCTTTAAGGGCTTCTATTTCTGTCATCCTTCGTTGCTCGTCTGACAAAAAGATAAGCTCCTAAAAGGTGTCTCGAACTTTGTTTACGCAGCACTAGAAACTTTCTGCTCTGATCAAGCAGAGCAAGCAAGAATGTACCCGATCACAAAGCTGCCTAAACTGATTTGATCAATCGGAGGCCAAAAGCATTTAGCCTTCAGTGATGCTAAGTATTTGATCTAACCTTAAACGCAATCCCGATTTTGTAATCAAGAATTCCTGCTTGTCTTTGGTTTCAAGATCAACTATGCGCACTTGCTGCTCTAGCTCTTCTCCTGTTTCTGACCTATACCTCATTTGCACCTGTTGGCCAAGACTGGCAAAGGCTTCCAGCCGATCGTAAAGATTGCAACTGACAGGCTTATAATCCTTCTCTTCTTTGTTCTTCATTACTTTGCTCATTTGCAGCCATACTCTCTACTGTCACATTTTTGCCCTTAATCTACTACTTTCTAGCCCCCAGGAAAACTTTCTTCGATAAGGATTGCCCAGCATTCGTGAGTTGCAATAAATAGACAGAAGGTGGAAGATGAGACACTGAAATCGACTGTATACCAACAGCTAGCTCTTGCCTCATAAGTAATTCGCCATTTGCAGCATAGATCTGCATGAGGAAGTCATCAGACAGCTGCAAATGAAGGGTCTGTTCAGCCGGTTGTGGGTAAATCAACACTAGCTGTTGCTTCATTGCGCGATGCAGTTGTACGATAGCCGATTCCTCGCTTATTCCGTCTTTGCGCTCGATTATTAGCTTATAATAGCTGGTCCCCGACTGCACATCCAAATCCCGAAATTCGTATTTTCCGA
This sequence comes from Chitinophagales bacterium, assembly GCA_020629005.1. Lineage (GTDB taxonomy): Bacteria > Bacteroidota > Bacteroidia > Chitinophagales > UBA2359 > JAHDDV01. The sequence continues at coordinate 16,876 of JAHDEE010000070.1, read as the reverse complement.
TTTCGTTTGGAAAATCCTTGGCAGCTATTTCGGCAATCTTCGAAAAAGCACCTGACTCGAAAGACCGATACAGATGATAGGCGCTAACGTTCCGGTCTTCTGCAATCTGCCAACTAATCAGGTTGTGTTCTTGCAATGCCACAGCATCGAAACTGAACAGTTCAAGTGGCAAAGCATGACAAGGCAATTCCAATTCAAAGTTGCAGCCGGCAGCATCTACGACAGACACGTCCAGTAATTCGCCAGCTGGCACCTCGAGATTAAATACAGATTCATCCTGCTCTCCAATCAACTGCCCATTTGCGTAGATCGAAAGAGGTAAATAATAGTCACCGACGATGAGCGTGTAGACATTTTCGGCACCTTCATTGAGACAGCCAAAATCAAAGTCCAGTAAATCAAGACTACAATTAATGGTTGCTGGTGTAATCAGTTGGCTATCATCTCCACAGCCAGACACAGCAAACTGACTGGACAGATCATCCAGCACAACCGCTGGTTCGTAAGTTGAGCCATCACCCCAAATGAATGCACCATCGGCAAACTCGATTTCGTATACTCCCGGGCCCGTAGGAACCCATTGATACGCTCCATCAACCACTGAGGTCTGTGTAACAAGTTGACCATCCTGCAGGATGTTCAGAGTGCCTTGATACAGTGGCAGGTCTTCAGGGTCTTCATTTTGTACTCCATCTTCATTAAGGTCCAACCACACCGAGCCGACATGTAGTGGAGTGGATTCGTATTCCAGCTGCACCTGAGTTCCTTCCTGGCTGCAATCGAGTGAGCATTCGGAATCGGTCTGCAATATTTGCACTAGAAGGGATTGCGGGAAACTTTGAAGTTCTTCTTCAATCTCCGACACCAGTTGCCCGGTTTCGTTTGTTTGCAAGCTGCTAAGCGAAATAGCGGCAAGCTGCTCATCCGATTCCTCGATGCCTCCGCTGGCATTTGTATCAAGGTAAACGGCCAACACTAATTCTTCACTTTCAAATGCGAAGGAGTCAAAGTTTTCCAGCAGCACTTGCGCCTGTAGCAAGAGCTGATCTTCAACACAGCTCAACTGTGCTGAGACATCAATTTGTGTGTTGAGTCCCTGATAACTTGTGCTTAGCAAGCAAGTTTCCAGATTGTTTTGCACGGCAAGCAAGCAATTGCTCTGGCCCAATAGGCAAACTGCCTCAGCTTGCTCTGTGGTATTCAGACTGTACACCAGTTCCTGCACTGTGTCAGAACAGAGCAAACCAGATAAATCTACTGCGAATTCTACCGTGAAGGTTTGCCCAGCAGCAAGTCCCTGCGTCAATTCAAGACTTAACTGTTGAAAATCCCCAAACTGATTCAGCACAAAATCACCTTCCGAAACGGAGGTTTCAAGACTGCCCTCAAGGTACTGTACAAATTCGGGTAATGTGATATTGCATTGCAGATTCTGGGACTCGGGCGAGTACTCCAGGAAGCTGACCTCCGCCTGCACGGTGGCAGTTTGCGAGCAATAGTCAAGCGATGTTTGTTCGATATTGCAAATGGTGCTGCTCAGCGCCTGCACGCCCTGAATAGAGACTGGCTGCAGTGGCACCGTAATGCCGCTACCGATAGCTGCCTCACCGCAAAAACGATCTGCACTAACCTGCAAGCGACCTTGAGATCCAGCAACAAAATCACAATCGGTCATAAATTGCAGATGGACTCTTGCTTGCCGCTGATCTGCCGTCGAATTGATGAGCCCCTTGATTCCCGAGCTGGCTAGCAAGCCGTCTCCCCCCGATGCGAGGTCTGCTGCTGCCAAATCTATTGTTGTTGTATTGGAAGAATTGTCAATACTAAAGCTCCTCAGGCTAGACCCAAGAGGATATTCTAACCTGGCTGAACTCAAAAGGTTGATTCCCTGCAATGGCAGGTCGATTTTGATTTCAGGATTCATGATTGTTCCCTGCCTTGAGCTGGCAACCTTCAGCACCATATCAATAGTATCACAAAGTGCCTGTGCTGGAATCTCTTCAGCAAGATATTGTACCTCTGCATCCACGGGATCTACAGTGATTATGAGATCCGCCAGCCCGCACATATCTTCTATTCCAGTAACCGTTTCATTACAGCTGTATCCCAATAAAAGGGTTTGTTCACCCGCATCGCAGTATAAGTATTCAAATGGTACATTGAGTTCGCCGAAACATAGTAGACCTTCAGGTCCACCAATATCGTAAATTTTGCTGCCGTCTTCGTTGATAGACTCGGTATCATTCGGGAAGAAGTGCAAGAGATCATCTTCCAGCGGAGCCGGAACAATCAGGAACGGATTTTGTCCTTGATCACCTATACTAAAGAGTTCGGAGCAAGTGATAATCGGCACCTCGAAACTTGCTTCACCTGCATCAAGTTGTGTATGGCCTTGCAGCACCACATTGTTCCAATCGTTTAATGGCGTAATATCTACGAACACCGAAAGGGTATCCATCTCAGCCGTATCCCCAAAAATGTATCGGGGAAAATATTCGACTGTGACTAGACCAGAATTACCCTCAGGTACTGGGCCACAGCCCAGTACGTTGTCAATGCGTATGGTCCTGATAGTGAGTGAGCCAGAATTTTCAGAGGAACTCTGCACATCAGGTATTTCATCGGTAGGAAAATCTGTCCAGACTGTTTCTTTATCCCAACTAAATGCAGGTTCCGGAATGCTTCCTGGACCTTCTACTTCAAAGGGGTGCCCTTCAAATCCTAAAAAGCCATCTCGCAACTTGATGGCAGAAACTGCATCAGGCATGAAGGTGCTAATCTTGTGAAATTTAAACAGCGGTCGATACTCAAACGGGAAAGGATCACCGGGATGCCTTACACTAAAGGTATAGGATAAACTAAAAAAAATATCCTCACAAACAGTTTGTTCAATTGCCGGTGGGCTGACACCTACGCTCATGCTAGTGTTCAAACATGCGAAAGGAGGTAGTAGCGCCTTGATTTGACTGCCATCACAGTCAAACTTCAGAAAGAATGGTTCGACCAGTGTAGGAGCGTCCGTAACCAGTGCACTGGTTACCCGTAGCAGTATTCTCAGCTCTATCAGGTTCTCTAACAGGCCTGGACAGGCCAAGGGGTCTGCATTATTGTAACGTAGATGATGTTCATAAATTCCTGTTCCATATTCGAATTCCCATTCAGCCGAAGGTGAGCAAATGAAATTACCATCCAAATCATACGCATCTGTGGACAAATAATCGAATGTGGGCTGTAGTCCCTGAGACCTATGACCTATGATCAGGCGGTTGTCTTCCAGGTCAGATAATCTTAGGGTTGAAGTGACCAGCACGGTATCTCCTTCAACCGCCCTGTGCAGCGCGATTCCGGGATCCGCTCCGCTCACCTTCTGCGTCATTGTGCTATCCGTCCAACCAAAACTTGTCCGATAAGCATCAAAATGCAGAGGCCATCCACAGACATTGCCCCCCTGACCTATCACATCCCCATCACAGAGCACATCAAAAACAGTGAGCCGACAATAGGTACCTTCAATGATGTCAAATTCTTCGCAACCTTCATTGCAATAGTGTTTGATATCAACACTGATATATTCGGTCAGCAGTGCCTCCGATCCACAAGCTATGAATACCTTCACATTTATTGTTTGCACCTCCGAATCGATACCGTAGACATACACAAAACCCGACTCATCAGGTTCCGTGTGCTCCAGCGGTAAGCCAAGTGCATCAGTGATCGGGCTGGTCGATGTGGCCAACTCGATCCCATCTGCGAAGGCCAATTGGACCACCATTGAATCGAGGCTACATTCACGCTCACTCAAGTATTCGTACTGAATGCTAAAATCCAGTTCTTCTCCTTGAAAGGCCACGTTGGGACAGGGCTCCACTTCTACATCTATTTCCCTCACAAAGCTTGTCTCCACTGCCTCATAAGCGTCCGAACTAAGTTGTCCCGTACAGGCTAAGCGTGTATCAATAAGCGACCTGACTTCACTGTCAATATTTTGCGAAAGCTCCTGCAAGTCAAAGGGGACATATGTCTGAAATCTAAGCACATAGTCTTCATCCGGCACCATAGTCGTGTATGTACCATCACCATCAGGATCCTGAAGACCGGCAGCTTGACCGTCATAGCCAAGTCCCTGGGTGCTCCAGGAGGCGGGGGCACCATTAAGCGTAATGGACTCGATCAAATAGTATTCTGGTCTAAAAGATGCCAGGTTGGTACCATGGCCTATACGTATTCGTTCCAGATCCACGACGGCATTGGATGGAGTACCAGGGTCCCTGAGCGTGTATACATGTTGCCATCGTTCACAATTGCCGATGCGATCCACATGGTAATCAAAGATGACGTCATTGCTCAGTTCAGGACTCGTAAGGAAAATGCTACTATCGGTTGATTGGGTGGGATTGCACTGCTCACCTTCACAGCCCCAGGACACCCGATTTTCAAAATCAATGCTCTCGATGGAAGAGCAAAGCTCCGAAGTCCAAATCAGGTCAATTTCCAAATTCTCGCCAATCTCGAGACAGGAGCCCAGGCCTGCTGCCTCCATTTGTGCAGCGCTGATGGGTACTTGCAACCAACCATTGTTTTCAGTTACAGAAAGTGATGCTCCTTGTAATCGTACATCCAACAACTGCATGTCCGAACTTGGAATAGATTGCTCGAAAAGCAGTGAATCGACACAGGCCAATCCCCCATTCTGAATTTGTATAGTCTGTGTTCCTTCAGATCCATGCTCGAAATTGGTGACTTCCGGAATTGGAATACTTAAGCTGCCATAAAGAATCTGATAAGCAGGGGTAAAATCTTCATCCTCCCCTCCTTCGTAGCTCACGCTGACAATATCTTCCAAAACTCCCCCACCTTGCACAAATTGTATAGATTCGCAGTTGATAGCCTTGCGAAAACTTAGCAGCAAAACATCTGAGGTTGATAAACCGGAAGCATCGGTTTGTAAGCTAAAAACCGGGTTCTGAGGATCTGCAAGATTGCTTTCGAAACTTTCGATCGCATCAGACTGCACAGCTTCTGAATCCGGAACTATCGCCACCCCTGGTGGAAACTGAAGCGCTAACTCAATTGATCCAGTATACGGAGAACTAGCAATGAGTTCTATCTCAATTTCCTGGGAGTCTGCGCAGACAGATAACTCGATACCTGTATCGCTCGTGATGATAAATTGTGCTTTCAAGATGAACACGTTGGCAATTACAGCCAACAGGATAAGGAGTGAATGTTTCATAAGCGGATGGAGGTGTGATGTAGTTTGAGACCGCGAATTCATTGTTAGGACCCGAGTCACTATCACTTTGACGACTGACTAATCCTGCTTGCGAAAATTTCCCGGGAAATTATCTATTGCAACATCAATTTGGAAGTTGCTGCACTTTCTTCAAACTCAATCCGCAGCAAGAAGAGACCTTGAAGGTCACTTGGTGCCCTCATAGAGAATTTTCCTCCTTCTTCAGCAGGTAAAATCGATTCGGAATACAATTCTCTTCCCTGTAGGTCGAGCAAGGAGATTCTTTGTGGGTTCTTGCCCTGCTCCAGCCAGGAAACGATGATGCTGCCAGATCGCGAAGCAGGATTTGGACAGACTTGCAAGTCCATATTGCTTGTAGCAGCAGGAGATGGATTTTCAGCGCTCAATGACAAACTATTCGCAATAATGGAGAGACCAGCCACACTGGAACCAACCCATATATTCCCAAATTGATCTTCTGCCATTGTTGGGTAAGGACCTTCCGGCAGGCAACTATTGCTTCTTTTATACTGTGCTATATTGCCCTCATTCCATACCGATACCTGATCTCTTGCCGAGATCCACTTGTTTCCAAATCTGTCAATGTGTAAATCAGAATCCATAGTATTATGCCAGTTCTGATCCAATAACGTATAATGAGTTTGTATCCCATCTTCTATACTAGACAATTTGACACTGCTCAGGACCCAAGCTACTCCATCGTCATCGACTGCGAGTTTTACCGTGTTCTCAAAGGTGTTCACAAGAAACTGATGATGTGTCCACGCTTCCTCCGATTTATCATAATGACTTATACTCTGATAGGACAGGAGCCAGATGTCACCATTTTCCATAAGCTGCAAATCCAGATAAGTCGGCTGAAACTCCATATCCGGTATCAAAATTTGCTCAGTAACTACTCCGTCATAACGAAATATGCCTTCATGGGTCAACAGCCACAGTTCACCCGTTGGGGCTACATCCATCTTTTCCAGGGAGTTGCCTAGTTCCACTTCCAATTGCCTAGGCTCCCACAAGACTCTATCCACCAAGGTGAATATTTGATCTTCACTTGAGACCCACATCTGATCTTCACCAAATGCGAAGTGCTGTGGATTGTCCGGGAATCCGCTGATGTCGCTCATTACTGCACAGTCTTCCTCATAAAAGTATCGTAGCTCAGATCCATCTACCACCAGCATTCCTTCATCATAGGGCTCAATCAGTGTAATAGTGTTCGATGCCAGGCAAGATTGCTTCAGAGCTATTTTGGTACCTAACTGCCCTTCCAACCTGAAAATTCCATCATTTTCCGAGGCAGCAATATGCAATCCTGAATCAAGCTGGTATAGCCCTGAAAGTACGGCTTCCGCCGTGAGCTGCGGCACATCCTCTTGCGTCCAAACACCTCCACTATATTGATGTATCACAGCTTGATCATCGATATGAGAGATTAACTGAATTGCCCCGGTCTCGGACTTTGCAGCTGAAACCGGAACATAGTTAAGTGATCCCAAATGTTGTTCCGTGTCCCAACCATCCCAGACCCCATCCAGCAAATGCGAAATCCTGTTATTCGTTATAAACCAGCAGCCTCCTTGGCTGTCTGGAAGCAGTGCCATACCTTCAAGATCCGCAATCACCGTGTAGTACCCTCCTTCTGATTGTGGAACCAACTCCTGCTCATCCAGTATGTACACAGTGCATTCTTCATACAAGTTATTACGAGCCACATAAATTCGCCCAGTCTGCAAATCAGTCTCCACCAGTGGAATTCTGGGATACTGAATCTCTGGAAATTCAACACTCAATAGAGTACCGTTTTGTTTTAGAATGTTCAAACGCTGCCGATCAGCAAAGACGATAATCTCCGAAGCATCTCTTGGTTTGGCAAGACTCGCACCCAGTGTAGGAATTACATTGGAGAATTGCCCCTGATCAAAACTCTGAATACCATCTGTAAATGACAACCAAATTTTGCCATCACCACCCAATTCAATATCGATCAAATTATTGCCATAAATCAGACTGTTCCCTCGGTTGTAATAGGTCTTTTCGTTTGTTTCCGGATTCCACACCGCCAAGCCTCCCAGGCTGGCTAAATAAACCTGCCCATCGTGCTCCAAAAGATCGCTAATCTCTTCGAAACTGGAATAATTGACCCAGCCCTCCGCCCTGACATAGGCGATTAGGGATAACATTACTAGAGTTGAGCTGATAAGGTGTTTCATGACATCAATGTTAGACTAGTGCTGCGTAAACAAAGTTCGTGACACCTTTTAGGAGCTTATCTTTTTGTCAGACGAGCAACGAAGTATGACAGAAATAGAAGCCCTTAAAGGTGGTGCGAATTTCGTTTGCGTAGCACTAGGTTTGTAATCGGGTAAATTGAGCTAGCATCAAGATTGAACTCGCTTCAGAAGATAATGCATATTGTTTCAATTCTAAACCGTGTAATTGTATTTAGTGGTATCAGTGGGCATTGTTACCCCTGATTTTTCGTAATGAATTTTAAAATTATGACTTTTTGTCTTGGCTGACTTAAATTGCAGGCTAAACCGAGCAAATGTTACGAGACGCTGCACCGCTATTCTTATCCTTAATGCTGCTTGTATTAAGCTGCCAGGAATCTTCAACAACTGGTACCGCCTTCAGGGGCAAGACCATGGGCACCTTCTACGAAGTGCTTAGCGATCAGCCAATTACCCATTTGCAGTCGCAGGTGGATTCAGTGCTTGTTAAGGTAAATCAGAGTTTTTCGACCTACATACCTGAAAGCACAATTTCCCTCATCAATCAAAACCGAAACGACCAGATTCTGGCCGACAGAGAATTCGAGATGGTATTTTACAAGGCCAGAGCAATTTACGGGATCTCTGAAGGAGCCTTTGACCCTACAGTGATGCCCTTGATCAATTACTGGGGATTTGGGCCCAAAAGTAAACGACCAGTCACCAAAGTAGATAGCCAAAAAGTCTCAGAACTGTTGCAGTACAGCAGATTTGATAGTTGCTTTATTAAAAAGAACCCCAAAGGAGTGGCAAGGATGAGCAAGTACCATGCTCGCACACAACTAGATCTAAGTGCAATTGCAAAGGGGCATGGTGTTGATCGGGTTTCGAGCTTTCTGGATGCAAAGGGAGTGAAAAACTACATGGTCAATATTGGCGGAGAGGTACGAGCTAAAGGCAAAAAGAAAGATGGAAACAGTTGGAGAATTGGCATCAACACCCCAAAAAGCGAGAGTGCCCTGGACGAGTATGAGCTGGTGGTTGGTTTAGACAATCTCTCTATGGCCACATCGGGAAACTACAGAAACTTTCATGAAATCGATGGGCAAAAATACGCACACACCTTAAATCCAAAAACGGGTTACCCTACTAGCTCCAACCTATTAAGCGCCTCTATTTTTAGCGCGAGTTGTATGGACGCAGATGCGTTTTCCACCGCTTGTATGGCAATGGGCTTTGAAAGAGCAAAAGCGATGATTGAAAAGGAAAAAAGTATCGAAGGAATTCTTCTGTACGGCAAAGCTGACGGAACCATTGCCTGCTACAGCAGTGCTGGTGCCCCTAAGCCAATAACGCAAAACTAGCAATTCTCCTGCAAACAAAGTGAGGGTGAAATGAGACGTTTTTGTTGTCAGTCAAAGGACAAGATGGAAACTGGCAGGCAATCCTATTGCACGGCCAAATCGCCCTTACATTCTTCCTCCGGCTTCTTGCCGCAAACCGTACATTCCCCTATCTGATTGGTGAGCATAGGATTGTTGGTAGCACAGGTTCCGACAAACTGTCCATCTTTCTTTAGCAGGATTCGAATCCCAATACCGGCAAACACGAAAGTCATGATGGCAAGTGTCAGGATTAAGGTTGGTATGAACATAATCTTGATTGTTTAGTCTTGGACCGTAGCAAATCGACCTTGAAAATTTTCTACAAATCCTATTTAAATTCCTTTTTAGTTTCTTTCCAAAGGGCGTCCATTTCCCACAGCCCCATTTCTACCAGAGATTCCCCTTTTTCCTCAGCCATTTTTTCCATCAACTGAAAACGATTGATGAACTTCTTGTTGGTGCGATCCAAAGCCAACTCAGGGTCTACATCAAGAAAGCGTGCATAGTTAACCATTGAGAAAAGCACATCTCCAAATTCTTTTTCGATTTCCTCCTGATTTCCGGTCTCCTTAGCAGCTTGCAATTCTGCAATCTCTTCCTGAACTTTCTCCCAAACCTGCTCCTTGTTCTCCCATTCAAAGCCAAGCTTCTTGGCCTTCTGCTGAATTCGAAAGGCCTTGGGCAAAGCCGGAAGAGATCGGGGAACACCTTCTAGCGCTGACTTACGGCCGGCTTTTCCCTTTTCTTTTAGCTTGATCGCTTCCCAATTCATTGCTACTTCGTCCGCAGTATCTACATCTACATCCCCATAAATATGCGGATGCCGCCGGATCAGCTTCGCACTGAGCTGGTCGATAATGCTCACTATGTCAAAGGACTCTTTCTCCTCTCCTATCTTTGCGTAGAATATGATATGCAGCAAAACGTCACCCAGCTCTTCTGCAATATGTCCTTCATCTGCTTCTGTAATGGCATCCGCTAACTCGAACACTTCTTCGATGGTTAACAAGCGTAGACTCTCGATGGTTTGTTTTCTGTCCCAGGGGCATTTCTCGCGCAATTCGTCCATTATGGTTAGAATTCGCTCAAACGCTGTCAGTTTTGCCTCAATATTCTTTGGTCGCATCAATTTCGCTTTGGACCGCAAGTTACGGCAATCATTGATGTACAGCAAATACTCAAATCGAATACCAGAAATACGGCTCGCAGGCAGCAAATCGCGACCAGCGGAAATTTAAACACAAAGCCGATTGACTGAAAAAAGAAAGGCGGACCATGATGGTCCGCCTTTCGATTCTCAAATCTTATTTTGCTATTTCGATTAGTTCTACCTTGAAAACCAAATCGTCACCAGGTTTGATTTTGCCACCAGGACGAGGATTTTGGCCATATCCAAGATTTGTCGGAATCACCAGAATTCCTTTCCCCCCTTCGCTAAAGAGCGGAATTCCTTCCTGCCAACCCTTTACGACATTCTTTAGCGGAAAAGTAGCTGGCTTATTTCGATCAAATGAGGAGTCAAACTTGGTTCCATCCAACAAGGTGCCTTCATAATGAACAGTCACTTTGTCATTGATAGTAGGATGTACACCGTTTCCTTCCTTTTCAACTACATAGTAAATACCGCTTTCTGTCTTTTCCCATTTCTTGAATCCAGCATCAAATAGATATTGTTCCATCGGATTGCTCGGCTGCTGTGCCTTAGGACCACAACTGGCCAACAAGATCATCAGGCTTAAGCCTATAAAAAGTAATTGTCTCATCAATAAATATTTCGAATTAATGTTTGTCAGAAATCGAGTCAGCCCGCATGGCCAGGCACAACGCAACACTTTAGTTTAAGGTAGGATCCTCCGGAAACTGGGAAACCATTCGATAATCATCTCCCTTTGACTCCATGATGTCTTTCCACAAAGAGGTAGGGAAATGTGTGAATACATTATGGTGATCCACTTCATCTACAAACCAGGAATTACTCTTAAATTCTGCTTCCAATTGTCCAAACTGCCATCCTGAATAGCCAAGGAAAAAACGAATACTAACATCGTCTAGCTGTCCCTTAACCATCATTTTCCGAAGCTTGTCAAAATCTCCACCCCAGTAAATGCCATCCACAACTTCATGAGCGCCTTCCATACGATCGGGTCCCATGTCATGGACAAAATGCAACGTATCCGGATCAACCGGCCCACCGTAAAACAATGGAGCATTAAAACTTCCAATTCCAGTGATAACCTCTTGTAAAGTCAGCGTCAATTCCTTATTTAAAATGAAGCCCAGACTTCCGCTCTCCTCGTGCTCGCACAGTAGAATCACCGAACGCTTGAAATTAGGGTCAAGCATGAACGGCTCTGCTAACAAAATCTTGCCAGAGCCTAGTTCTCCACTGTCCTTGACAAGGCGCTCAATATTTAACCAATCACTCATTTCCATCTTGAACGATCTTTTTGCTTTGACTCTCTTTCATCCCAAATCCAGTCGAAACATACGACTATTTAGGGACAAAGGGCACAAAATAGTGATTTTTCAATAGCCGGAATTTGTCGCCGAGACTCCGATTAACTGATCATATTGTTCACCAGGATTGCGATAATACAAAAGTATGTGATAATCATTTTCTGCCAGGTGGAAACTACCTTCCAATGCTTGCTCATCAATCGCAGACTGCCCATCTCGACGCAAGGCATAAATATAATTATAGTAGCCTTGCTTCAAATAAAGACTGCCCTCATAACGACGGCTCTCGTAGTTATATTTTAGCTGAGCTTCTCTCCTGATTTGCCAGTCTGTCAAGCCGCCAAAAATGTAGATATTACCCTCCTCAATTGGCTCATCCATTTCCAGGATAAAATTGACCTTCAAGTACTCCGCATCAACATCGTCAATGTGGCTGTCATACAGGCCGATCACAAAAGAACCGTTTATATCTCTCCATCGACGGTAACTCTCCCGATCCCTCACAAGGTCCGGCGTTAATGTTGCCGTCCAATCAGGCTCCAGGCTTATATTCGCCACTCTCGGTGCTGTTTCGAACAAGGTTCGTGTCGAGAAAAACCGGTACTCCTGGCCAGCCCGAAACAGTCCCTGGTCTGAATGATCATAACGAGCCGTTCCCTCTAAAACAAAGATCGGTCGCAAGTCTCGGAGCGCAGTATCCCAGCGACCATTTTGCAATATCACCACCTTGAGGTCTGTATAAGGATTCAAGACATTCAGCCCTCCATAAGCTACTTTGAAAGACAACTGCTGATGCGATAGAAAGAAGCGCTGTGCCACCGGATGCCCCACCAATGGAGATATCTCCACACGAGGATCTACGATCATCAGGCGACGCGTAAGAATCGGATGATCCTCATCTCCAGATTCATACACTTTGAGCAAATAATTACCCGACTTATTTACCGAAAGTTCATTGTTCGGAAATCGAAGCCGATAGTGTGTATACTCTTGATGTGTATTGAACGAATGATCAAAGTCATCTATACGATCATCGAGAAATCCTACAATATAATCGAAGGGATCAATGTCCGAAGGCTGCCACTCCGCATCGCAGTGAATCAGGGTATATTGATAATCCTTATATCCCCCCTCTAAATCATCAAAACGCAGTTCCAACTGTTGCTCAGCGCCCAACTCGATCATCGGGTAAGAGTGCTCATGCCCCGGCACAATCAATTGCACTGTCTTGATATGCGGAAAATAGGTCTCGTTCTCATATCGCATCAACTTTTCCTCGCGCACATAATCCGGCTCCTGCGCCTGCAAGCATAAGCAGAGCAGTATCAATAAGATCAAACACAAGGACAAGAAACGCATACTACTTCCCTCTCTTAAGATACTTCCGTTCAGCAACATTTTCGATCACAGGATTATTTTTATGTATCACCACTCCCTTCGCCTGCCCTCGCTTGACCGGTGTTACAATGCCGTTCCATTCTCCCCCACATCTATTAGTGACCGTACATCCATCCAGTACCAGTTGACCGCCCGACATGATCTTGATATAACTATCTTCTGGCATCGAGAGCAGACAATTAACGCGCAGTACACCATGCTTTTCAATCACCAGATCTCCCGTCAAGTCCTTGGCACTATCCCAGGTAATCCGCTGTCCCTTGGTAATACGCACCATTGCATCCGGATCTTTCTCGCACCAATCCTTCCGCAGTAGCTTGCGCATAGAGGAATTTTCCTTACTAAAGTTGTACTCAATTTTACCCAACTGACAAGGAGTAACCGCACTTTGTGTGGCATTGTAGTCCATCATATTATTAGAGCAACCTTTACCTTTCCAACAATTGCTGTTTTTTGGTGTATCGTCACACCCGTCGTCCGATCTCCAGGTATGTCGCAATCCCATGCTGTGACCGATCTCGTGATTTAGCAAACCTGCTGTCACACCAATGGTCTCTTCGAATGGATCTGCCTTCTTCTTCATGATAGCGCGCTGATACTTAAGATAAGTACCAGCCATCTTCACCCAGTACTTCATGCCTATTCCATCGGAGGACGGTTTGTAGCTATCAGAGGCAACACTATCCGGATGGTGTTCCAACATAAATACATTCAGCACCTCCTCTTTCATCACTCCATAGGTGTCATACTGTGCTTTCTCGGCAGAATGATGCGGCCGACCCTTTTTATTGAATTGCATCAGCTCGCTATCGCGGTGCACATATATGCCATCATCACCAGGATCTCCGGTCTTACCCGTCAACACATACCGATACCTCACAGGCAGCTTGGGCGTGCTATTACCTGCCGGCAAGGCCATTTCATCATTGAGGCTAAGTTTATAGTTGGCCACCCTTACCATTCGTTCTGCAAATCGCTTCGCTTCGGGGCCGGAGAAATTCAGATTGCCTTTGTCATCCCCGATAAAATGAACGTTGATCTTGATGTACCGCATCGGCGTATGATCCGGATTGTCGATATCTGGAGCATAGTTGATCGACTCCTTACAGATATCATGACCGTCAGCCGGCCTTTCCGCTGCACTTGTCTCCTCCACTATAGTTTCAGCTTGCAGATATTGCACTTTTCTTGCACAGGCGACAAGCGCACAAACTGCCACTAGCAATATGACATTTTTCATAATTAAGTATTAAATTAGCCTCTGATTAATCGCTCGTAAAAAAGTCTATGATGAATATTGGGAAAGCATGGATCGTTCTTGGGACGATCATTTTCTGCTTAGGTTGCAACACAACCAGCAAGGATGCGCCAGAAGATAAGCCTGCAACAGCCACAAAGGCTCAAAAAACAGAAAAAAAGGCAGAAATTTATACACCACCAGACTTTTCTCAGCTGGATCAGAATGGCCTCACCGCCAAGATCAAAGAGATTGAAGGCGAATTATACAAGAATATTACCGCTCTTGATGGTCGTAACAAAAATGCTGTTAATGTATTGGCTGCCTATCAGGCCTACGCCAAGAAATTTCCTGACGATGCCCAAGCGCCCACATATCTCTTCAAGGCTGGCGAGATTCAACGTACGCTGAAGCGCTTCGATAAGGCAATTGGCACTTACAAAACCATCTGCGACAAATATCCGGACTACGATAAGACCCCACATAGCCTGTTTCTGCTGGGCTTCACCTACGAAGAGGATATGAAGAACATTGCGGAAGCCAAGACAATTTATGAGGACTTTCTCAAGAAGTACCCAAAGCATGACCTGGCCGATGATGTGCAGTTTAGCCTAAAAAATCTCGGTAAATCAGCGGAGGAAATCATCAAGAGCTTCGAGGCTCAGAAAAAAGGCAAGTAATTCTGAATACTCACTTTGTTTGAGCTAGCCCATAACGGCAATGCTCCTCCTTATCGGTAACAGTTTTATTAGCGCTCGCAGTAGATTTATAATACTCTATAAATTTAGGAGCGAAACATACCCGGTCGTAGACACGGGCTACCCGTGCTACGCTTGTAGTCAGCGGCTGCCTGCTTGTTCCTGCTCAGCGCCTGCCGTCTCTCCGCAGGCTCCGAGCCAGCATGCACTGGCAGTCACTGGCGCATTCAGCCACCGCCTACCGCTGCGCCCGGGGCTATTAGGTACTACTTTTGCTCGTAGCACTATCTTTTAGGGATAGTTATTGATTAACTATCCCTTAGCCGTAATTTTCAAGCAGCCAAGCAGAAGCTCCCAATTTAAGGACTCATCAACTGACATGGCAGCTCGCATTGGATGCGCACGATACCCAATTAAGGTACTTTCTCAGTTGAGCTAATGACTGCGGTTTGGGTACAAGCACCTATTACCAGATCCGATAGCCAAGCAAGATGTATAGGCGGTCGGTCCGGGAACTTAGATTTATAAAATTAGAAAATCCGTTGCCACGCTCGTAGCGAACTGTACACTGATATTTCTCTCTCCTTATACCAAGATCCAGCAAAATGGCCTGCTCGTAGCGTCTGACTGCTTCGACAGCTTCAATGGAACTTGTTGTACTCGAAATAGACCCAGAAGTCCTGGTTTCCTTTGACGATTCCACCTCTAGCGCAAAACCATTCGATATTCCCAGGCCCACAAAAGTCCAGTATTTGCCCATCGGATAGTTATATCTGAAAAGGTGATTCAGCTTGAGGTAAGAGGCCTTCACTTGACTATCTATTTCCTGATCCAGCCCAAGATTTTTGAGCTGATACTCACCTTCACAGGTATACCTGTTGTACAGCAACTCATTGCGTATGGACCACTTGCCCTGAGCCCGACGCAATGTAAAATCAAAGAAGACCGCAAATGCAGGATCAAGGGAAACAGAAAACGTGGGATTCGTGAGATAATCGAATTGTGAACTTGTAAAACTCGGTCTTGTCAAGCTAAGTCCCGCTTGCAAACCGATACCAAATACGATCTTAGCCTGCTTCCTGCGATACTCATATGGCTGTTGGGAACACCTACCGTAATACTGTTCAAACAACTTCGAGAGACTGGCAAGTCGGTATGCAGCTCTGCGAATCCCATCATGCAGCTCCTCGCATGGATGTAGGTAATCACGAAGCTGATGTACAAAATCGCGCTTCTCTACCAAGAACGATTTTCCTGATGGCATCTTGCGCATAAACTTCTTGTAGTTCAGTAATTGCAAGCCTTTCGAATCCCCTAAATAGTAGTTCTCCTGACCATCAGGGCTCTTGTAAGAATACAAGCTCTTTTCCCCTTGAAAAATAACCTGTGCAAAGAAATTTTTTCTTTCAACCCTAAGCACCTCGTCATGCTCGAGTATGCTCAAGTTCCTCGGGCTTACATCAACATCGGCAGTTGCCCTTATGTATCTCTCTCCTTCCCAAAGTCCAAAACCTTCGATATCATTGAGGCCGTATCGTTCCGCTTTTGCGCCCAACTTCTGAAAGACCACAGACTGAGGATTGCGATCCCAATCTCTATAGTCCAAAGAGCCGGAAATTGTATCTCCATCTTCTATAATATACCCTCGAACAAAATTCTCCTGAGCATGCGCAGCCTGAAAGAAAAAGATGGAAAACAGCACAAATACGACAACGGTTTCTAAATGCATTTTGGTAGCCATACAATTCATATATTCCTGATCAACAATTACGGGGTTTTCTAAGGGAGTGGGAATCAATAACTGTCCGATTTTGACGCCGCTAGAAGTGATTTAGACGAGGCATTTTTTGACAGCATCCTTGATGGCTGGTGGAGAAAAATAACGAAGGATAAATCATTTCTAGCAAGTCAAAATGGACAGTTATTGATTCTCCATCCCTAAGCACAATCTCTCGCACTGCGCATTTTTACATTTTAATGTGTGAACATACTATTTTTTTCGGTAACAATGCCAATCTCTCATCGTGACCGACACCTGCCCTACGACAGATATGGGTGCTCATTTAACTGTGTCACTAAGTTCTGCCCTGTCTTTTCTTCGTGGTCCGTCTTCAAGGTGCTATGGTCACACTTGTTTGGCGACAACACCTTGATTACTAGCGAAGTACACCCACTTGTACTCTTTGCTCTTTGCTCTTTGCTCCTCGTCCTCCCATGCCCGGCCTGACGGCCCCATC